>NZ_RIBZ01000243.1:0-32163 GCF_003721215.1 Streptomyces botrytidirepellens | reverse complement strand
AACTTCGAGCGCCGGGACCGCCGGGACGGCGACCGTGGCGGCCGTTCGTTCGACCGCCGTGACGACCGCCGGGATGACCGTGGCTTCGGCCGCGACCGCCGGGACGACCGTCCGTCGGGTGGCCGGGACCGCCGGGATGACCGTGGTGGTTTCAACCGGGACCGCCGGGACGGTGACCGTGGTGGCCGTTCGTTCGACCGCCGGGATGACCGCGGGGGCTTCAGCCGCGACCGCCGGGACGACCGTCCGTCGGGTGGCCGGGACCGCCGCGATGACCGTGGTGGCTTCAACCGGGACCGCCGGGACAACGACCGCGGTGGCCGTTCCTTCGACCGCCGTGACGACCGTGGCTTCAGCCGCGACCGCCGGGACGGTGACCGTGGCGGCCGCTCCTTCGAGCGCCGCGACCACAACCACCGCGGCGGGGACCGCCCCTTCAACCGCGACCGCCGCGACGACCGCCCGGCGCGCCGTGACGACCACCGCGGCGGCAACGCCGGTGGCCGCTCCCACGACCGCCGCGCCGACAAGCCGCGCTGGAAGCGCAACGGCTGACCGACGCCGTTCGGGGCCGTGCAACCCCCCGCGGTTGCACGGCCTTTCGACCCGGGGAGATATTGTCTCCGGGCGGACCCCCTGGCCGGGCTATGCTGCGGGGGTGCGGGTCATTAGCTCAATTGGCAGAGCAGTGGACTTTTAATCCATTGGTTCAGGGTTCGAGCCCCTGATGACCCACGTGGGAAACCGCAGGCAGCATCGCTGACCTGCGGTTTCGTCGTTCCAGGGGGTGCTTGTCGCCCGGTGTGGGCGACGGCGGAAGCGGTACTCGTCGTGTCCTCCGCACAGGGGATCGAGCGTCACTCATCCAGTACTCGAGCGGATGCCGAGCGCGATCCGGCCGCACAGTCTGATCCTGCTGCTCCCCCTGGAACCCATGAAGGAGACCACGTGCGACTCGCGACTACGATCCGCGGTTTCATCCCCGTCGTGCTGCTGGCGGTATCGGCATGGGCGGTCTCCGTCCCGGCCTCGGCCGCCGAGGAGAGCAAGGGCAGGGCGGGCGGCGAGGGCTCATCCCAGGCCTCCGTGCCCTGCGGCGACGCGGCAGCCCTGGTCTCCGCCGTCAGCGACGCCGTCAACGCGGGCGGGGGAACCGTTGCCCTGACGGCCGGCTGCACCTACACGCTGACCGCCCCGGCGGTGACCCCCGGCACCAACGGGCCCGACGGGCTGCCGGTCATCACGGGGAACGTGACCATCACCGGTCTCGGAGCCACCATCAGACGCAGCGCCGCGGCAGCGGACTTCCGGCTGGTGGAGGTCGCCCAGGGCGGGAGGCTCACGCTGTACGGGGTCACCCTGGAGAACGGGAAGGCGACGGATGGGGGCGGCATCCTCGACCTGGGAACGCTGTCCCTGGTGCGGACCACCGTCAGCGGCAACACCGCGAGCGGCGTCGGCGGCGGCATCGAGGTCGGAGACGGGGCCAATGCCACCCTCAACACCAGCCAGGTGACGGGCAACACGGGTGGGGACGGCGGCGGCATCCACGTCAGCCCCGGGGCCACCCTGACCGTCGCCAGCGGCACGATCTCCGACAACACCGCCACGAACACCGGCGGCGGCATCGCCAACTGGGGTACGTCCGTCCTGGCCGCGGTGCAGGTGCTGACCAACCGTACGGTCAACTTCGAGGGCGGCGGAATCTGGACGTCCACCGGCGATTTCACCTTTAATGGCGGAAGGGTCAACGGAAATACCGCCGGTACTAATGGAGGGGGTATCGCGAATTTCGGCAGTTCGCTGAAGGTGCAGTCCACAGTGGTGTCCGGAAATACCGCCACGCTGAACGGCGGCGGATTGTTCAATCACGCGGGCAATGCACAATTGGTCGGGGGCGTCATCACGGGCAACACGGCTCATGGCGGCCAGGGCGGCGGAATCTTCTCCGACGGCGGCGCGGTGTCGCTTCTCGCGACGAACGTGGCGGGCAACAACCCCAACAACTGCGTCCCGGCACTCGCGGGCTGCTCCGGGTAAGACGCGTACCGGACCGACTGAGCGCCGCAGTGCCCCCGGAGCGATGACTCCGGGGGCACTGGTGCCTGACCGTGGGCCGACGTGTCAGTGCTTGCAGTCCTTCTTCGCCTTGGCCTTGACCTTGGCCTTCGCCTTGGCCTTGGCCTTGGCCTTGTGCGGGTCCTTGGCCTTGTGCTTGGCCTTGTGGTGCTTGGCCTTGTGCGGGTCCTTGTGCGGGTCCTTGGCCTTGTGGTGCTCGACGTGCTTGACCCCGTGGTCGGCGATCGCGATGTTGGTGCAGTCGCTGCCGAGGTCGATGTCACCGGTGGGGGCGAGAGTGGCGCCGCCCGTGGTGGTGATGCCGGTGGACGTGTCGCAGTCGTTGCTCTGGGACACGGCTCGGCTGTTGGTGAAGTTGACGCACTCGGAGTTGGGTTCGAACGCGCCGCTGGGAGCGAGGTCGAGACCGCCAGTGGTGGTGAGGCCGAGGTCGGTGTCACAGGAATTGCTCTGGCTGGCGCCGCTGGGCTGCGGGAACAAGCCATGAGCATTCGCGCTGCCTGCTCCGCTGACGACGATTGTGCCCGCGGCCGCCGCGGCCATGAGAGCTACCTTCTTGCTGATCTGCATCTTGCTGGTGCCTCCATATCAGGGTCTCCGCGAATGTTCCGCAGACATCCTTTTCAACGAATCCCGGCAGTTCAGGATCCGGGATCATGGAGAGCATCACCCGTTCGCCGCACTAAAGGTATGGTGCGGTCCATCGAATTACATATTCGATGGCGTCGGAGAAAATCGCAGGATGTGCCCTTCCGGTTTAAATCCTCGGACAGGCGAACGCGGCCCCTGGTATATGTACCCCAGGGGCCGCGTTCATTGTCAGGAGCTCAGGGCTTCTGGCGACTTTCTTGATGTGCGCTCTTTCTGCTCTAACCGTTCTCCGCGCCGTCCCCGCTATTGTTGTTTCCGTCACCGGTGCCGGCCAGGTTGACGCAGTTGGTCTCGTTGGTGACCTCCCCGGGGCCGATGGTGATGGGGCCGAGGACGGAAGTCGTCTTGCAGTCGTTGCTCTGCTTCGTCACGCCACCCGACTTGCTGTAGTTGACACAGTTGGTCCGGTTTGTGGTCGTGGAGCCCGGAGCCAGGGCGACCGTTACCGGACCGATGACCGAGTGGGTCCGGCAGCGATTGCTCTGTTCCCTCACCCCTGACTCGGCGCTGTTGACGCAGTTGGTCTCGGTCGTGGTATCGGACGCCGTGAGCTGGACACCGCCGATGACGGAACTCGTATTGCAGCGATTGCGCTGGGCACCCCCGTCATTGAGTCCAGGGCCGGGGGTGGCGGCCTCGGCGCCGCCCGCACCGCCGATGAGCAGCGCACCCATGCTCGCTACAAGAAGCGCCGTCCTCTTACGCATATGCATAAAGAGCCTCCATGTGAGTTCTTCGCGATATCAGCGAACGTCTGGTCTACGATGGCGGTGGACTGAGGGCCCGAAATCAGCGGCACCTGTACCCGTTCGGCTCACAGAATCGAATGCTGTTGTCAACCTTTTTACGTGGCAGTGGCCCTGGAAGGGGAGTTTCCAGGGCCGCATTCCCCAGGGGCCACCCGGTGGTGTTCCGGCTCGGCCGGAACACCACCGGGTGTTCAACGCCTCACGGGGTGTCGTCGATGGCGATGTTGGCGCAGTTGCTGCCGATGCTGACGTCGCCCTCGGGAGCCAGGTCCGCGCCTCCGCCGAGGTCGACGGCGGTGCTGGTGTCGCAGTCGTTGCTCTGGGAGACCGCGCCCGTGTTGGTGAAGTTGATGCAGTCGGAGCCGATGGTGACGTCGCCCGAGGGAGCGAGGTCGAGACCGCCAGGGGCGGTGAGGCCGGTCTCGGTGTCACACTTGTTGCTCTGAGTAACGAGGTCGCCGTTGCCGTAGGCCATGGCACCACCCGCTCCGCTGATGGCCAGCGCGCCGGCCGCTGCGGTCAGGAGAATCGCCTTCTTGCCGATGTTCACTTAATTCCTCCGTCTGGGTTGGTCCGCGGATTCAACGGACGCATGAGACAACGAAACTCATCAGCTAAGGCTTCGGGCTGCCAGTTAGCTTCACCCATCCGGCATAGCGTGGTTCTTCCGGCGTGTGTTGTCCGGGAATCCCGCAAACGAGACCGTCATAAGAGGCAATTGGAGCAAGGGCGCCTGGCCCTTTCTTACGTGAATGAGCGGAGACGCCTGTAGGGCAAGGCTCCCGTGGCCGGGCGGTGGAGGGGCGGCGGGCAGGCGACGGCCCCCGGAGTTGTTCGACTGGCCGAACGAGTGATACATCCTGACTCCACGACGCAGGAGTGAGTGAGGCGCAAGTCCGACCGGCTGCTTCGTGGAACCACAGGCGCGGCGCGTGTTCACGCCGCTACGCTGAGTGTGCGGGGCGGTCACCCGGGGGCGGGAGGAGAGACGTGGGGCACTCAGGAGCGGGGGGAACCCCCGCCGAGCTGATGGACGGGCTGCTGGCCCGTGCGCAGAACGGCTTCGAGATCGGCGAGGCGGTGCTGAGCCGGGCGCGGAGCGCCCTGATGCACCAGTCCGAGCTGCGTTCCTGCCGGCAGTGCAACGAGCCGTCAGGCCCGCGCGGATACACGACGTATCGGCATGTCTTCCTGCTGCCCGACGGCAGCAGCCTGCTGCTGTGGGAGCTGGAGCACAACACCGGCCCGGACGACCGCCCGCTCTTCGAGCTGTACGCGGACGAGGACGCCCTCGCGCTCGCCGAGCGCCGCGTCCACCGCTGCATCGGCGGCGCCCGCTGGGAGGAGCTGGACGGATTACCACTGTGGCTGCCGGACCAGATGCTCCAGGCCGCCGAGCCCCAGGCGGTCCAGCGTGCGTACGTGGCCGACAACTCGGCCGACCACGCCCGCCGCGTCCTGCGCCGCGCCGAGAACCCCGACCGTCCGGGGGAGGAGACCGAGCGGCTGCTGATGACGGCGTTCGCCCATGACATCGCCCTCGCCCCCAAGCCGCGCCGCCGCTCCGGCGGCCCCGACGCCACCTGGTGCCGCTTCTACGAGCACGCCTTCCTGCTCGCGGGCGGCGACGAGATCGTCCTGTGGGAGCTGGAGCACAACCTGACCCGGGACGGGCGGCTGGTGTGCGAGGTGTATCTCGACGAGGTGTCGGCGGAGTTGGCGGCCGACCGCCACGCCCGCGCCCTCGGTGTCGATCTCTGAATACGTCGACACCGGAATGATCCGACAGTGGGCCCATCGGGTGAAGTGCGTGCGCGCCTCCCCGATGTCGCGGTTGTCCTTTCGTTGAATCGCAACGTGTGGTTTTCCGCGGATTCGGCTCTTCTGGAGGAAATCTCGTGAACATCGGAAAGAAGGTTGCTGTCCTGACCGTGGCGGCAGGCGCTCTGATCATCAGTGGCGCGGGCGGTGCCTCGGCCCACAGTGGTGGCGGCTTCAACCCCTGGGGGGTCATCCAGACCAACCACTGCGACACGAAGATCGGCGACATCATCGGTGTCGAAATCGCCGCGCCGGGCGGTGACATCAACGCCGGGGCCGAGTGTCTCAACTTCACCAACAACCCCGCGGCGGTCCAGAGCAACGACTGTGAGACGGCCACCGGCCTCATCACTCCGGTCACCGGCACCGCTCCGGGCGGCGACATCAACGTTGGCGCCAAGTGCACCAACATCGCCATCAGCGACAACCCCTACGGGAACAACGTCAGGAGCTACGGCGACAAGGGCTACGGCGACAAGGGCTACGGCGGCGGCCACGGCTTCTGAGTCCTGACGAACGCCACGGCTTCCCCTGCGGCCCCGGATGCACGCCATCCGGGGCCGCTTCGGTGTTCACCACCGCACATCCGCCGCCCCTCCGCCGCGACGATGAAGCACTTCTGACCCACCCACATGGCCGCCACCGACTCGCAGCGTGCCCCGGCACCCGGAAGCCTGATGACGGGGTAACGGACCAGGGAAAGCGGGAGAAGCCGGTGGTGCGGGTGCGAAGGAGCAGGGCTCGTGCGGGCGCCCGTACGCCCGCCACCGACTCCTCGGGCGCGGCCGCCGGGCTCGTCACGGCCGAGGAGGCCGTCCAGGCCTCGCCGGGGCGCCGACTGGCCCCGTGGACCCCCGCCATCCTCCTGCTCGGCGGCATCGCCTTCGACCTCGCCGCCCCGGCCCCGTACACCGCCTCCCCCTTCTTCGCCGCGGCCCCGCTGGTCGCCGCCTCCCTCTTCCCGCTGCGGCAGACCATCATCACCACGGTCCTCGCCCTCACCGCCGTCTGCCTGCTGGCGGAGCTGCACGGCGTACGGGACCCGACCCAGGCCGCGACCGAGATCGCCACGGTGGCCACCGTCGCCCTGCTCGCGCTCGTGATCAACCGCGTCGTCCGCCGCGGCGACCGGCGGCTGGCGTCGGCGCGCGGCATCGCGGAGGCGGCGCAGCGGGCCGTGCTGCCCGTACCGCCCGCCCGTATCGCCGGGCTGGACGTCGCGGCGCGCTATGTGGCGGCCGAGCGGTACGCGGCGATCGGCGGCGATCTGTACGCGGTGCAGGACACCCCGCACGGCGTACGGCTGATCGTCGGGGACGTCCGCGGCAAGGGGCTCCAGGCCGTGGAGGTCGTCGCGGTCCTCATCGGCGCCTTCCGGGAGGCCGCGGAGCAGGAGGCGACGCTGGAGGGACTCGCGGGGCGGCTGGAGCGGGCGCTGCGGCGCGAGGGCGCCCGGCAGCGGGCCGATCTGGAGGCGTTCGAGGGGTTCACCACCGCCGTCCTCGGCGAGATCCCGCGCGGCGACTCCACCCTCCGCCTCATCAACCGCGGCCACCCGGCGCCGCTGCTGCTGCCCGGCGACGGCGCGGTGCGCCGCCTGGAGCCGGAGACGGCCGCGCTGCCGCTGGGGATGGGCGAACTGGGCGCGTGGCCCGACCGGGTGACGGAGCTGCGGTTTCCCGAGGACGCGACGCTGCTGCTGTTCACGGACGGGGTGACCGAGGCCCGCGACCGGCACGGCACGTTCTACGTCCCCGAGGAGCGGCTGCGCGGCCGCCGCTTCACCGGACCGGGCGGGCTGCTCGACGCGCTGGTGGAGGACGTCGCGCTGCACGCGGGCGGAGAGACCTCGGACGACATGGCCCTGCTCGCGGTCCGGCGCCCACCCGGAACGAACGGAACCACGACCCCCGCTCCGGACACGGACCGTAGCCAACCGTGACGCGCGCGCATAACGATTGACACACGATCAGCCCGCCGGAGGTTTTTACCATCCCTTTTCAACCGGGGTGAAACGCCCCCATCTGTCCTTCCTTGGTTACTAAGTTCATGCCAAAGCTACGCGGATTCTTCAGAAGAGCTTGGAATCATGTCGCGCTCTCTATTAACGTTCGATAACGCAGCGCGGTCGGCACAGCCGTCGCAGAGGCGGCAACCGTGCGCCGTCGCCGAATCCCGTACGTGCAGCGCCAGCACCACCATCAGCACCAGGCACCAGCACCAGGGAACCGGGGAACCACCACCTTGGGGTGAATCGGGTCGAACCTGACCCGTAGGAGACCTTCCTGCTCCGAACCCGTCAGCTAACCCGGTAGGCGAGAGGGAAGGAAAGGAGTGCGCCCCGGTGGCGTCCAACAGGTCCGTACTGGACGAAGCTCCGTACCGCTCGTCGGGTACGGGTCCCGGCACTGCGACCGCGTACGGAGTCGGCTTCGACGCCGGAGCCGGCGCCCGCACCACGGTCGGCCTCGGCGCCGAACCGGATGAGCCGCCCGTAGGCAAGGAAGCCGTCTGGGACGAGTGGAACCCCACCGAGGAGTCCATCGCTCCGCTCCGCGGTCGGCACCGCGTCGGCAAGCAGCGCGGCGGGACCATGGCCCGCAGCGGCGCCGTCCTCGGCGTCGGCGTCATCGCGGCGGTCGGCGCGGGCGGCATGGCGAGCGCCAAGGACCGGCCGACCGTCCCGATCTCCATGCCGGACCTCGCCCACGTCGCCGACGAGGTCAAGGCCCAGCTGCCCGCCGCCAAGGACCTGCCCGGCATCGGCTCCCTGATGGCCGACGACCAGGGCTCCTCCCAGACCACCGCGACCGCCCTCACCACCAGCGGCACCGAGGCGGGCGAGGCGCTGCGCACCCGCATCCTGCGGCAGGCCGAGAGCCAGCAGACCGCGGCGGATGACGACAGACGCGAGAGCGAGGCGCGCGCCGCCGCCAAGGCCGCCGCCGACGACGCCGCGAAGGCCGCCGCCAAGGCCCGCGACCTGGCGGAGCAGAAGAAGGCCGAGGCCGCCGCCAAGAAGAAGGCCGCCGAGGCCGCCGCCAAGAAGAAGGCGGAGGCCGAGAAGGAGGCCGCCGCGAAGGCCGCCGCCGAGCGCCGCGCCCAGGCCTCCACCTCCACGGGGTTCACCCTCCCCGTCGCCTCGTACACCCTGACCGCGGGCTTCGGCCAGGCGGGCGACATGTGGTCCGCCGACCACACCGGCCAGGACTTCGCCGCCCCGACCGGCACCCCGGTCAAGGCGGTGAGCGGCGGCACCATCACCCAGGCGGGCTGGGCCGGATCGTACGGCTACCGCATCGTGCTCAAGCTCGATGACGGCACCGAGATCTGGTACTGCCACCTGTCGTCCATGGTCGTCACCTCGGGCAAGGTGTCCTCGGGCGAGACCATCGGCCGCGTCGGCGCCACCGGCAACGTCACCGGCCCCCATCTCCACTTGGAGGTGCGGCCGGGCGGCGGCTCGCCGATCGCCCCGCTGTCCTGGCTGCGCGACCACGGGCTGAACCCGTGACCCCCTGATCCGGCCGTCGTCGCGGCGACGGCCCCTCGTTCCGGCGGCTCTGGCGCTCTCTCCCCCCTTGACGCCAGGGCCGCCGGTTCTCTGTCCGCGGCCTCCGCTGTGGCCTCCGACGGAATAACCGCCTCCGCCATCAGCGTTGTGGTGACGCATGACTGAGACCCGCAAGGACACCCGTCAGAACATCGGCAGCCTGTCCGTCTTCCCGCTCTCCCTGGGCGGCAACGTCTTCGGCTGGACGGCCGACGAGGCCGAATCCTTCGAGGTGCTCGACGCCTACGTGGCGGCGGGCGGCAATTTCATCGACACCGCCGACGTCTACTCCGCCTGGGCACCCGGCAACGAGGGCGGCGAGTCCGAGACCGTCCTCGGCAAGTGGCTCGCCTCCCGCGGCAACCGCGACGACATCGTCCTCGCCACCAAGGTCGGCGCCGGCGTCCCGGAGCCCCGCGGACTCTCCTCGTCCGCCATCAAGTCCGGCCTCGACGAGTCCCTCCAGCGCCTGGGCACCGACTACGTCGACCTCTACTACACCCACTACGACGACACCTCGGTGCCGGTCGAGGAGATCATCTCCACCCTTGACGAGCTGGTGAAGGCGGGCAAGATCCGCGAGATCGCCGCCTCCAACATCTCCGCCCAGCGCCTCGACGCCGCCCTCGCCTTCTCCGCCCAGGAGGACCTGGCCCGCTACGTCGCCCTCCAGCCCCACTACAACCTGGTCTCGCGCGACACCTTCGAAGGCGAACTGGCCGACGTCGCCGCCCGCCACGGCCTGGCGACGCTCCCGTACTACGCGCTCGCCTCCGGCTTCCTCACCGGCAAGTACCGCCCCGGCACCACGGTCGACAGCGCCCGCTCCACGGGCGCCGCCCAGCACCTGGAGACCGAGCGCGGCCAGAAGGTCCTCGCCGCCCTCGACGACGTGGCCGCCAACCACAACGCCGACCACGCCTCCGTCGCCCTGGCCTGGCTCACCGCCCAGCCCACCGTGGTCGCCCCGGTCGCCAGCGCCCGCACCCCCGCCCAGCTCCCCGCCCTGCTGGCCTCGGTCGACCTCCAGCTCACCAAGCCGGAACTGGACCTCCTCACCTCGGCCTCGGACTGACCCCTGGGCCACGGCGCCGGGACGGCGACGCGCCGTCCCGGCCCCTACGCCCCGTGCCGGTCCGCCAACACCCATGAAGCGGCGGCAACCGCACCGGCGACCCCGAAGACGGACGGCCACGCGCCCACCTTCTTCGCCAGCGGATGCGACCCGGCGAACGCGGCCACGTACAACCCGCCGAGCGCGGCCGCCGTCCCGTTCCCGGCCTTCTCCCGCCACCCCTTGGCGGCCACGGCCCCGGCCGCCGCCAGCGCAACGCCACCGAGCGGCCGCCGCTTGGTCCACCGGGCCACCCCGTACCCCCCGACCAACCCACCCGCAGCCACCAGCCCAGCCGGTACCTCAGCCATGCCGCTACCTCCCACTCCTAGGGTCTCTTTGGTCGACCCTATGCAGGCGGCACCGCGCACGGGCCCGTTTACGGCGGAGGGCCCGGGCCTACGCCCTGCGGATGCCCCAGCCGACGACGGCGTGATGTCCTTCCCCGCCGGACTGCTCCACCCGGAAGACACCGTCGCCGTCAGCCGTGAAGCGGTTGTTGTCCCCGTCGATGGGGATCTCGAAGCGCAGCGTCACGGTGTGCTGGTTCCGCGCCGCGTCATCGCAGTTGCTGGAGACGTACGCCACCCATCCCTCGACTCCGGCGTAGACCGTCAGCGGAGACGCGGCCTCGAACAGGCTGTCCTGCCCCTTGCGGATGACCTCGGCAGGTTCGGTACTCCACCGCCCCCACGTCAGGCGAGTGTCTTTGAGAGTCAGCCGACACCCGCTGTGGTTGTGCAGGTGAGCCTCCACAACTGCGCAGCGCCGCAGGCGCCTGGGCCTCCTCGCCGGAGGCTGCATGGGCGGTGCCGATGACGCCGCCGAGCATGGCCCCGGTCGCCACGGCTGTGATCAAGCGTGATGCCTTCATGGCGGACTCCTCCTCCTGGACGATCCCGCCACCATGACCCGGCCGACCGGAGCCTCACTGGATCCTTAGCCCAGCTCGTCGCGCCGCACCGCCGTCACGAAGTCCGTCCACGCCCGCCCCGAGAACCCGAGCACGGCCCGATCCGGATCCTTCGAGTCCCGCACGGCCGTGACGAACTTTGTCCAGGCCTCTTCTGGAAACGAGAGCGTGGGACCACCCAAGTTCTTTGAATCCCGCACGGCAGCCGAGCCTGGCCGGAAGGCCGCCTCGACGCACTCAGTGTTGCCGGCACCGCTGTAAGAGGACTTGAACCAGCCGCCGTCGTTCTCCGATATGCAGGGCTCGCGCATCAGATCTCCTCGCGGACGCGTTCGATGAGGGCGGAGGACGATGCCATGTCCAGCGCCTGTGCGCGAAGGTAGTCGAACGCGAGCCGATAGCGCTCCAGTTCCTCGTCCTTTTCCATGAACAGCGACCCGACGTGGATGTCCACGTACACGACGTCCAGGGAGGGCTCCGCGCCGCCGAGGATCACGAAGCTCCCCATGGCGGCCGAGTGCGCACCTTTGGCGAAGGGCAGCACCTGGAGCGTGATGTCCGGCGACTCGTTGGCCCGCAGCAGGTGGTCCAGCTGTTCCCGCATCACCTCGCGTGAGCCGACCACCCGCCGGATCACCGACTCGTCGAGGATGGCCCAGAGATGCGGCGGCTTCGGCCGGCTCAGGATTTCCTGCCGCTTCATGCGGATGTCCACGAGGCGCTCGACCTCTTCCGCGGACAGCCGCATCTCGGAGGCGTGCTGCACGGCCTCCGTATAGCCGCGGGTCTGGAGGAGCCCCGGCACGTAGAGGCAGGCGAAATGATCCTCGCGGACGGCCTCGTCCTCCAGCGTGAACAGCAGGTTCATGGTCTCCGGAAGCGAGTCCGCGAACGAGGTCCACCACCCCTGCCGCTTGGCGTCCTTGGCCAGGCCGACGACGGCCTTCCGCTCCGCCTCACTCGCCCCGTACTCCCGGCACAGGGCGTCCACGATGGGCCACTTCACGGGCCCTTCCTGCGTCTCGTACCGGCTGACGGTCGCCTTCGAGACTCCGACGAGTCGACCCGCCTCCTCCAGCGTCATCCCCTTGCGGGCCCGGAACTTTCGCATCATGACGCCGAGCTGGCGGCGACGAGTGGTGGCCCGCGCTGGCATGACGGCTACCTCTTCCTCTGGGGCTGGCGGTGAAGGACGAGGCCAGCGGCAACAAGGCTATGGCCGGGCGAAGTTGGCCAACCAGCGGATTCACCCTTTCGAGATTCCGTGAGAAGTTACATGGTGAGACTTCTCGCGTCATACTCTCAGAAATAAGGCTACGCAGCGCAGTCGTACGGACACGACTGGGCGCAGTGCTGCCGTAGCGCCCAAGGGAGTGTGGCCATGTACCGCTACTCAGTCACCGAACCCCCACCACGCCGATGCGTCCTCCCCTTCGTAGCCGATGCTCCGCAACTGGCCGACCTCCGCGGAGCCGTCAGGGCCGAGCTCGCCGCCTGGGGTATGTCGGCCCTGACCGACGAGGCGGAGCTGATCATCACGGAGCTGGCGTCGAACGTGATCAAACACGTCGGCCAGGGCTCCGCCGCCACCCTCGTCCTCGACGCCGGAGCAGACCAGCTCCGCGTGGAGCTGCACGACAAGAGCGATAAGGAGCCTCAGCGCCTCCACCCGACGTGCGACGAGGAATCCGGTCGTGGCCTGCAACTCCTCTCCGCCCTGGCTCCCTCCTGGGGCACGACCCGCACGGCGGTCGGCAAGGCGGTCTGGTGTGAGCTGCCGCTGGCCCCGGACGAAACCCGCCGCCGCATCTTGCGGGCGACGACCGTGATGGAGTCCTACGGCCTTGCGGTCGGCGGCCCGGCCGCAAGACTCACCCGCCGCCCGGTACTTGAAGAGTCGGCGACCAGCCTGATCCTGGACCTGTTGCACTGGCTTACGGCGCAGGGCCTGGACCCCGACGACATCCTCGACCGCGCCCAGACCCACTTCGAGGCGGCCTGCCAGGCTGCATGACGACAAGGTACGAAGCGCTGCTGTGCACCAACTCCGAGCGAGATCAGCCGCTGTGTCGGGCCAACAAGGATTCCGGGATGCTCGCCAGGATGGCGGGTTCTTGCGGCCCTCGATGGGCGAAGTGAAGATCCTCTCGGGCGCGAGTACACAGACCGAAGAGGCGAAGACGCGCGTCCACACTGGTCGGGTCCTCGGTGTACGCGTCCAGGTCCGGTACGAAGACGCTGTCGAACTCCAGGCCCTTCATGCTGGCCGTGCTCACGATCCGGATCGGCTGCGCCGAGAAGTCCATGGTGTTCCGGTACCGATCGTCGTACGCATAGGCCTGGGTGTGTTTCGCAAGCCCGAGGTGTGTGAGTTCGCTCTGGACATCTCGCACCGTATGGGTCGACCTGCAGATGATTCCGATGCTTCGTTCCGGATGCGCGTTGAAGTAAAGGGAAACTCCGGTCAGGAGATGCCTCAGCGAGGGAACTTTCAGCACAGTGGGTGTTCTGCCGACACGGGTCGGTAAGGTCATCCCGTCCCTGACCTCCTCGCGGAACTCCGACGCCAGCAAAGCGATCTCCCGACTGTTCCGTCGGTTCTCCCGCAGCACGACTGGACCGGCCTGAGCGGCGACGGCCTGGCATATTTCGGACAGGGTGCTCTGGTCATCGCCGATCCGCTGATTTTCGTCCGCGCACACGGTGACGCCGACCCCAAGGATGTGGCACAAGTGATAGAAGCCGACGGGCAGCTTTTGACCTTCGTCGATAACCAGATGCGCGGTCGAACCGACCCGATGCCGGATACAGTCCCGCTGCATCTCGCTCCAGTCGTAAATCCAACCGTCCTCGTCAAGTTGTGGCGGGTCGGTCCGGAAACGTCGGCGCCAGAAATCCCTGACCCACAGATGGTAGGTGGTGACGTTGAGAGCTTCCGTAAGGTCCGGAGCCATTTGAGCGAGATACTGATGCAGCAGATTGGAGCGCGTGAAGAGGGTCACCTCGCGACCGGCGGTTGCGAGTGCCCAGGCGCGATAGACGGCCATCACGGTCTTTCCGGCGCCGGGTGAGCCGGTGATGACGTGGCTTCCGTGGAACGGAAGGTCGATGACGGCCTGCTGCTCGGGCGCGAGGTCAAGGAGGGAAGGAGTCTTCATGGAAGGTCGATGGCTCCGGCCGATTCCTCCAGCGCGGCTTGGACAACTCCTCGGAAGAATCCGGGGACCTCACCGTCGCCGATCAACAGCGTTCTGTCCAGTAGAGAGTTGTCGATCTCGCAGCAGGTTTCGGGTAGGAGCGTGCACGCATGGCAGGCGGCACGGTTGAGGTTGGCCAGAGACCGACCGGTCGAGTCGGCGCACAGAGGGTCCTGCGAGCACCACTGAGCCGATTCGAGTAGTCGGATCAGGGTCTCGACGAGGTTCGGTGGTTGCCCTTGGCGGACGAGCCCGCCCAGCGTCCCTTCCGCGTCCCCGGCGGCGGTGTAGATGAACACGCCGGCTTGGGGTGGATGCTCGCTCCCCGGGGCGTGGCTGCGAGCGTAGACGCGTTCGCGTAGCGAGGCTGCGTTGTATCCGCTGTCGTAGGAGAGTTGGCGGATGAATTGGTGGGCCAGGGTGTGCAGCATGACGAAGCGTGGGAGGAGTTCCGGACCCGACTTTGCCCTCAGACGGTCGGCTTTGAACGAGGCACCCAGATTGCCCTCGATGCGTCGTGTCCAGTCGCGTACTGATGGAATCCTCTCCCAGGCGCTCACACGTTCCTCGTCGACGGCGATGAAGATTCCTTCACCGTAGGTCTCTATGGCAGGCAGCCAAAGGGCTCGGGCCTGCGTGTTGACCGAGACGACGCGTCCGCTCTCGCCTTCCTCGCCTTCGCCGGAGTTCGGCTCGTACCGCGTGAACCCTTCGAGCGCACGCACCTCGCGTACACGGTCCGCGACGACGACCGCGGAGATATCCGCAGCCAGCTCCTGCATGGATCCAGGGTCGTCGTGGTCGACCCCGAGGCGCGTCCGGCGCACGGTGAACGTCTTCGAATCGGTGACGGATTCCGGGGCGGAGAAGGCTGCCCATTCGGCGATACTGAGGTCATCGTCCGCATCGGCCGCGGACGGCGTCGAGGCGGCCTCGGCAGCATGGCGGCGCCGCACAGATTGCACAAATTCCTGGGATACCCCGCACTGGTGGGCGATCACCCCTCTGTAGGAATCGGCAATCGGACTGCCATCCTCACTGATGAAGCTGGGCCATAGCTGGTGATTGACGACTCGCTGTGTCAATTCGTCGTCCTCGGGCAAACCCGCCGGTGCGGGGATGTCGAGGGCCGAGTGCGTGATGGGGAAGTACACGTTGGAGGCGCCGCGCTGCACCGCCTGCGGTGTTTCCTCGCAGGATTCTGCCTCATCGGTCTCGGATTGCCAGGGGTGAGTTCCGGGGCACGCCAGGCCCATCTGCTTGAGGATGCTCTTCTGGCTGATTCCGGCCAAATTGCGTCCGGCCTTGCAGACAGCACAGACGACGCGCAATGCCTCCAGCCCCGAGGATTGGGGAGTGGCGACGAAACGAAGCCGCCGAACCTGGCATTGACGCTGGGAATGCCCTTCGCCTCTGGAGTGAGCCCATCGGCGCCAGTCGATGTCGGCCATATGGCCTGCCCTACATACCTGGATGAATCGCATGGGAGCCAGCTGGGGCTTTCCTGCGCAACGCTCGCAGGTCGGTTGCTTGTCCCGTAGCTCACGCTCCCGATCCAGGCGCCAGAACTTCATATCCCTGCACTGAGGGCAGAACAGCCACTTCGGGAATCGTACGTAAGAGGGCCCGAGACGAGTCGCGAAGGCAGCCTTCCCGGAGGGGATGACGGGGGCTGAACGAAAGCCCTCGACGCCCAACTTCTTCGCGAGCCGTGGTGAATCCACTGGCTCGGCGTAGCGCGCCCAGCTTCGGACATCGGCGGCTACGAACGATTCGCCTCGGAGGTCGAGGATTCCGCCGACACCGAAGGGAACGATGGTCTGTGCCCTGCGGACCTTGCGCCGAACATCCCTCACTGCTCTCACGCTCCTTTCACGGCGACGAGGCACTCACGGTCGACGTTCCGCATCGACTGAGCCGTCTGCCATAGGCCGCCTTGCTTGCCGAAGTCGGTGAGGAGTGATTCGTACGACCGCCCCTGGGGCTGGTAGTAGAGACGGCTGCCGTCGCCACGCGCGATCTCGGCCTGCTGGCGCCACTCTCCGATGAGCGTGTCCAACTGTGCGGCCGCCGCATCGGCCTCGTCCGGGTCGGCCCGTCGCACGTGAGCCACGACAAGGTCACGGATCCGGGTGACTTCGGTTGTGTGATCGAGGATGTCCCCGGCCTTGTTCTCCGCGTCCAGACCGAGTCCGTGTCGCACCAGGATGGTGAGCACGGCGTGCAGGGCCCGGTTACGAGAAGGCAAGGACCACGGTGTGACGCTGGTCGGCTCGACGTGTCGATAGAGCGAGCGGTGATAAACACCGAAGGACTCGTAGTGGGACCGATCACGTGGTTTGGTCGAGCGGAAGAGCGTCACGATCAGACCCGGTACGTGACGACGGCCGACGCGGCTGGTGGCCTGGATATATTCCGATGTGGTCTTGGGCTGCCCGTTCATGAGCATGAGGCCGAGACGCGGAACGTCGACGCCCACGGACAGCATGTTGGTCGTGGCGAGGAATGAGACACTGCCGCGTTCCTTGAACCTCTTGCCCAGACGCTCGAGGAGTTGTGGCTGAGCGGCCCGCGGGATGTTGCTCGTGAGCTCGACCACCGAGTCGTCGTTCAGTTTGCGCCGTCGGGTGTCGTCCCTCGTCAGGTGCTCGAGACGTGCGGGGATGTCGTCCCTCGCGATCGTGACGGTTCGTCCCAGTTCCCGCAGGCTGTTGTGATAGGCGACCGCGGTCCAGTACGCGTCGCGAAGGGTGTCGTCGTCACAGATCTCCTTCGGGGCCTGCAACGCGGCGGCGCCCACGTGAACCGTCGAGGTCGAGGCGGTGTGCCCCTGTGCCATGACGCCCACGTACAGACGTCCCGGCTTGTCCTTGTCGGGCGAGGCGAAGTAGGAGCTACCAGCTTCGATCCCCGCTGGGGGGAAGAGCTGCGCCGGACGACCGTAGAGGCTGCGGATCTGGTCCTGCGAGCGTCGGATCGTGGCTGTCGACGCGATGACCTTCGGCACGGTGCCGCCCCAGGCGCACAGCTCGAGGATGGCCGATTCGTACAGACCGACCGTTGTTCCCAGAGGGCCCGCCAGTAGGTGCAACTCATCCTGAATCACCAGTGAGGGGGCGCGTTTGCCGTCCCTGCCGAAGAGGTTCCCGGCCTCCCGCTCCCATGCCAGGCGGGCGAACTTGTCCACGGTGCCGAGCACGAACGTCGGAGGTTCCCTGTAGATCTGCTCGTCCACGACGGACACCGGGAGGTGCTCGTGGAAGACACAGGCGTCGCGTGGGCAGAAGAACGAGGTGGTGACGCCGTCCGCCCGGATACCGAAGTCCCGGTCCTGTCCCTGCCGTTCCGGGACGATCTCCGTGCCGCACCAAGGACAACGTTCCAGCAGGAAGCGATCATCAGGTTGGTTCATCTGTTTCAGGACACCGAGTTCTTCCTGCGCGACGGAGATCTTGTTCGGTGTCGTGTCCCTGCCCACCCAGAGTCCGATGGAGATGGGCTCCTGCCCCAGATCGCGGGGAAGCGGTCCGTCGTGTCCCTTCCTGATGTATTCAAGCGCGCAGATGGCTGTTGCCGTGCGCTGGAACTGCTGTGTGGTGAGCAGACTCAGCGTGTATCGGCTCAGAACGGCGGTGCCGCCCCCGGCCGCCCCGAACTGCAGCCGACGCCAGAGGATCTCGAAGCAGGCCGTGAGGAGATATGCCTCCGTCTTGCCTCCACCCGTGGGGAACCAGATCAGGTCGACCGTCTTACGGTCCCCGTGTTCCGGGTTCATCAGGCCCTCGACCACGAGCAGGAAGTAGGCGAGCTGGAACGGGTGCCACGCGTAGTCGCCGTCGGGCTCTGCCAGTTCGAGTACATCGCTGTTCCTGCGGCGACGGCTGCCCGCCAGTTCAGGGCGGCTGTGGAGCATCTGGAGTGCCATGGCACGGTTGGCCAGACGGAAGGCTTCGCGGGCCTTGTCCCCCGAGGGGGTCGATGCGGTGAGGGCGACCACTCCCGACTCCATGCGATCGAGCGCGGTCGCGATGCGCTCAAGGATTCGCTTGGCGGGGCCGGCAGCCCATGGCTGCAAGTCTTCCGCCTGCGACCGCTGGGCGTCGAACCACGTGCGATAGCCCAGGACGAAGGCTTGCAGCTCGGCCCGGAGATCTTCGACCGCGAGATCGGTTCGGGAAAGATGCGCGAGGTTGAGCACCGGCAGGTCCTTGGGGCCGTCGGGCTTGATGTGCTCGACCACCTGCTGAGGCATGACGTCCGCCCGCACGGTGGTGACCGGGCCGGCATCGGTGTCCCACTCGACGGCACATCCGTGTCCCACGGCCCTGGTCACGATGTTCCGATACTGGACTCGAAGCTCCTGCTCCTCTTCGTCACGGCTGTTGAGACGGGTGCTCGGATACTCGAGCACCTCTCCGCCGAGGGTCGTGGCCCGAAGTTCTGCCTGGAAGAGCATCAGGTCCCGGTCCTTGTAAGTGCTCTCCTCCTCGGTGTGCGCGTTGGCCAGTACGCACGTGACGAGATGTCCGGCCGCGAAGGGGCGCCAACGGACATGGAGACGACCATGCCCATCCAGAACGGGGACGGGGGTCGTCTGTTGCGTGGTGACGGTCTCCGTTGTGGAGAGTCGTGGTTGTCGTCGCCAGCTGCGACGACCGCCTTCGCGATGGGTCACATAGCGAGAGGCTTCACACGCCACCTCGATGTTCTGGGCATTGGTGAAGAAGGAGAAGCCCAGGGAAGACGGAAGCCATGCGTTCGCCTCGGCCACAGGGTCGTCGGCGAAGCTGTCCTCCTCACCGTTTCCGGCCTCCGATTCGTTGAAGTCCTGCTCGCCGTCGTCCTGCGAGTGCTCCAGTAAAGAGGCTCCACGCGGATACAAGGTGCCCATCAGGTAGCGCCGGTCGGGCGGGTCGACCAGGGTCTCGTCCTCGGCGTCGGCCGGGCCGACCAACTGCCGGCGGAGATACGCCACGAAGTCGTCACGGTGCTCGGAGAGCTGTGCTTGCGATGCGTTCACTTGAGATGTCCCTCTCGCGTCAGTACCGCAACACCCAGGTCCGTCAGTATCGATCGGGTGCCGGGGCGGAGAGCGACCCAGAGCTGGGCGCGGGCTCGGGTGCAGGCGACGTAGAGCGCGTCGAGGCGGCCCTCGAGGTGCTCGGGTTCGAGGTCGATCAGACAGACGACATGGTTTTCGTGGCCTTTGAAGTCGGAGACGGACGACCAGGTGAGGCGATGTTTCGTGCGGTCGGTCCCGACCACATCGGTGAATCGCTCGATTTTGGAGGCTCGCTGGGACAGGCGGGCCGAGCTCGTTTCCCAGTCCCCGGAGGCGGAGAGCAGCGTGATGTCCCGCGGTGAGACACCCTCGCCCACGAGTTCGTTCACGTAGTCGTCGAGAAGGGCGGCCTCCTCTTGAGTGTCGTGCACGTCGACGAAGCGGACCGGCTCCCCCTCACCCGCCGAGGCGACGCCCAGGTCGGCGCCCGTGTAGGAGCGCACCTGCTTGACGATCTGCACGGTGTTGCGGCAGTTGCGCTTCATGGGCCCGTACACGAGACCCAGCGAACGCACATACTCCCAGGCGTCGGGATCGTAGGCGTCCGGGTTCAGCACCTGATTGTTCTGGTCCAGCATGAAGATCCACCGGCCCTCTGCGAGACCACCCGGGACCAGAGCCTCCAGGACGTCGAGACTCTCCACCGTCATCAGGTCCTGCGCCTCGTCCACGATCAGGTGGTCGAAGCCACGTCCCTTTACCTCGTCGAGGCGGTCGAAGGGCAGGACGGTGATCGCGTCGTCGGTGAGTATGCGGCCCATGTGGGTCGCGAGCGTGGTGCTCGCGCAGGTGAACAGGACGCTGCCGTGGGCGGACTTGCGACGGGCCGCCTCGGCGGCGAGGAACGTCTTTCCGGTGCCCGCGCCACCGGTCCAGATGAGGCGGGGATTGGATTCCAGCTCGTCGAGCCTGTCGAGCTGTTCGTTGGTGAGACGTTCGAAGGCAACGTCGAGATGCGTCAGCTTGGACTGCAGATTGGGTACGAGGTCGAAGTCCGGGCGGATGGCCTCGAGTATCTTCTTGCGCTGGGAGGCAGGGACGGGGGTGCGGGCCCACCTGTTCCGTGACAGCCAGAAACGAGTGGCTCGTTCGATGCCCTGTGCCAGACCGCGTCCGCCGTCGTACGCGGTGGCGCCGAGATACTGTTGGGGTTCGAACTCCGTCGTACGTTGAAGGTCGACGTCCGGGGTGATCACCAGGTATCCGCTGGGGACACCGTGGTCCCTCAGGTCGCCGACCAGAGCGCCGATTTCCCGCTCGAACTCGTGCATGCCCCCGCTGGCCTGTGCAAAGGGGCTCTCCTTCGGGCCATCCTCGCGACCGGGCGGACCGTAGTACCACTTGCCGTCGCGCTGGTGGACCCGACCTCCCTTGACCTCGATGAAGAGCAGGAGGTCGGGCATGATTACGACGAAGTCGATCTCGCCGACACGTTTCTTGTGGTGCCGCGGGAGATGGACCGTGTGCAGCGCGACGCTCTGGTCATCGGGAATCGCCTTGAGCGCCGCGAACACGCTGCGCTCGGCCCGGCTCCTGGTGTTGCTCGAGATCTCGCTCGGAATGATCCGCATCAACTCTCCCCATGGTCAAGCCAATACGTTCTCAAAGTATCGAGCGGCGGAACCTCTTGGGGTGGGCGTGTCCCGTGAGGAGTGCTGGCAACGGCGGCCTGTTGAGTGATGGACTACGAGGGCACAGGGGACAGAGACGTAGTGGGGGCGCGGGGGCGTGATGACCACGGGGCAGGGAGGGGCCGCCGGTAGACGGACGGATGAGACCGGTTGGAGTCTGCTCGTCGGCCTGATTCGTCGGTTCGCCGCTGAAGGGGTTGACCGCCGCACGGCTCTGGGACAGGTGATGCGGGCCGCGCGCCTCGACGCGGAGCAGACCCAGTCCTTGTACGAAGCCGTGGCGGCGGCGGAGGTGGCGGACGAGGACGTCGAGGAGGAGTCGGACTTCACACAGAGCTCGACTGCCGACGACGGGGCCGGTGCGGGCGAGGTTCTCGAAGACTTGGATCCCTCCGAGGACGAGGTAGGCCCGGACGTCGAGTCCTTTCGAGGGACGGTGCGTGTCGACGACTTGGACGGGGCTCGTCGTGCCGCTCGGGAGCTGCTCGAGGCCGATCGGTGGTGCGCCGAGCCGCACAAGCGTGTGCTGAGCGCCGTGGAGGAAGTGGGGCTGTCTCTCTTGTTCCGAGGCGCCGGTGAGCCATCGGGATCGTTACCCGACGGCTACCTGGCGACGCTTCCGCCGGGCAGTGAGGCGTACAGGGCCTTCTCCGCGATGGTCGCCCACAATCAGCGACTCGTTCATAAGATCCTTCAGCACTGGGCAATCAGCCCCATGTATGACGATCTTGCGCAGCACGGCATGATCGGGCTCATACGTGCTGTGGAGAAATTCGACGTTTCCTTGGGGTGCAAGTTTTCCACCTATGCCACCTGGTGGATTCGGCAGCGCATCACTCGGGCTATCGCCAATGAAGGGTCGGCCATTCGGCTCCCGGTCCACATATGGACCGACGTCGAGAAGGTACGGAAAAAGGAGCGCGAATTTCTTGTCCAGGGGAATACGCCTAATGTCGATGACTTGGCCCTGGCGTGCGAGCTCAGTCCCGAAAAGGTGATGGAGTGTTTGCGGTTGGGTCGTCGGGCGGTCCTGTCGCTCGACCAACCCGTCGGCGAGAACGCGAACGCGACGCTTGGAGAACTGGTCGTCGATGAGTTTTGGCCGGTACAGGGGCCGGAGCAGGTGCTGTGGTCCGAATTCGAACGCGAGGAAATATTTCAGCTGTTCGATGCGTGCGCATTCGATGACAGAACTCGCGAAATCCTGAAAATGCGATTTGGGTTCACTGACGGTGAATCCTGGACGCTTGAACAAATTGGTGAGCAAGTCGGAGTCACTCGCGAACGTATTCGGCAGCTCGAGAAGCGTGCGCTGACGGCCCTGAAGCACCACATGACGGTGACTTCCGACAGTCCTGACGCGGAACACCATCGCCTGGAGGGCGCCCGCAAGGGCGCCCAGGAGGTTGATGAAAGCACCGCACCTCGCGGAGGCCCGGAAGGGTGGGAGGACGCAGGGGCCACCGAGGCGCCTCCGGGCGACAGCGTCGACCTGCCGGAGACAGAGAGCAGTTCCGACGGGAGAGAGGGAACGGTGATCTCGAAGGGGACGGAGTTCGGTCGGTGGTTGGCCGAGCGGATGCAAGAGAATGGGACGGACGAGAGCGACCTGGCACGCCGGCTGGGAGTGCCGCGAGCGCTTGTCGAAGCTTGGGTGCACGACCGTTCCGTACCTCGCCCGGACGACTTGGGCAGGGTGCGGGAGGCCCTTGGAGTCGGTGATGAAAGCGGGCAGAACTCCGTGGCCGATCCCGAGCGGTACGAAGAACCCGCCAAGACGTCAGTGGTGTGGTACCACCGTCCCGGACATGACGACGGCGGCCGGGAGTTCGGCAACGCGGCGGCCTTCGCCTTCGAGGCCGATCTGGAGATCCTGGCCCGTGAGGCGACTCAGAACAGCCTGGACGAGCGCGACAGGAGGAACGATGAACCGGTCAGGGTCCGCTACACCCTGCATGAACTGACCGGTGACCGTCTTGCCCGTTTCCTCACGGCGATCAGCTGGCGTGATCTCCAGCCGCACTACGAGGCGGCCGCCGCGCAGGACCAGAAGGTCGGACGTGTCATCAGCGCCGGTCTGCGGGAGATGCTCGAGCGGGATCGGTTGGTCCTTCTTCGCGTCGACGACTACAACGCCAACGGGCTGACCGGTGACGACTACGAGGACGGCCGATTCGCCGCCGTGGTGCGCCGCCAACTCGACAGCCACAAGTCGGACGTGTCGGCCGGCGGTTCATACGGCCTCGGAAAGGCCACGCTCTGGGCGACCAGCCGTTTGGGGCTCGTCCTCATGAATTCCACGCTCTCCGAACCGCACGAGGGACACACTCGGCGGCGGCTGATCGGACGGCTCGATCTGCCCTGGCGAGAGGTGGACGGCCGGCGATTTGCCGGTCCGGCTTGGCTGGGTCGGCCGGACACCGAGGCGGACAACGCGGAGGTGGTCCGCTCGTGGTGGGGTGACGAAAGGACGGTCGAGAACCTTCATCTCAACCGGGAGGGCGATGATCCCGGCACATCGTTCTTGATCGTCGGAGCGCATGACGTGGCCAGCCTCGCCGAGGCCGGACTGGACCAGGAAGGCGATCCGGACGACGACGAGGACAGCCTTGAGCGCATGCACCAGAGGTTGGTCCGCGCGCTCGGTCGTAACTTCTGGGCCGCGATGACAGCGGGCGGGGATCACCAGCCCTTGCTGGAGGCATCGGTGCGCACGCTGCGCAACGGCGTGGAGATCATCGCTGATGAGCGGGTCGAGCCACACGTGCACCAACCCGCTCGCTCGCGTGCTCTTCAGGCCTTTCTGAGCGGGACCACTGTGGACCGCCTCACCGAGGCCGGGCAGGTGGCGCGCATCACTGTGCCGTTGAAGGTTCCCGCAAGGGACGGCCTTGCGGATACGGCCGGCGAGCACCAGGCAGTCCTGCTCGTCACCGAGGCAACCGACGCCGATGGCAAGATCAACCGGGTGACCGCGATGCGCGGAAATCGCATGACGGTCAAGACCAGCTGGGTGCCCGGCATCCCGGCCTCGACCAACCCGTTCCAGGCAGTTCTACTCACGGGGCGTGCGGCGGGAGACGACGCGCCGTTCGCGGACGAGGCGGAGGAGTTTCTGCGGTCCTCCGAACCGCCGGAGCACAACAAGTGGGGCCAGACCGAGGAGTTGCGGATGCGTTATTCGCCCTCGGCCCATCGACGGATTGCGGCATTGACGTCGGAAACCAACAAGGCGGTGCACGAGCTTGTCGCGCTCCCCAAGGGCAAGAAGTCGAGCGGCACGAGCAAGGTTCGCAAGCGACTCCCGATCTCGGGTAAGCCCGCGGCCAAGATCAGGGGAGCGGTGACCCCGCCGAAACTGGACGATCTGGAGGCAGCGATCGGCCCCTCCGGTGCGTGGGAGATCACCGCAGAGGTCAAGGTGGCGCCTGACGGAGGGCCCTGGCGTATGAGTCCCGTCGCCAAGCTGGATGTCCGGTCCGGCCCTCGTCCTGTGGTCAAGTGGGCCGAACTCGTCGCTGTCGAGAACTGTGAACTGGCCAATGGGATCTTGCACTTCCCACCAGGGACCCGCCGTGCCGTCTTTCGAGGCGTCACCGATGTTTCCACGCATCCGGTGCGGGCCGCGTTGACCGGTCTTTTCGTCGAGCTGCACGAGAGCAAGGGAGGCGCCGCGTGAGGGTCTACCCATACCCCCGACTGACCGGGGCGGTGACGGTGCGGGTCACGGCCGTGCGGCTGCGCGGCCCAGGCGACGCCCGAGAACAGTTGGACGCCAAGGGGAGCTCGGTTGTCGAGCGGGTCGTGGCGCTCGGTATGGCCGAGCGCTCAGACTGGCAGAGCGCACGGCTCGCCCTGACGGCGACCGTACCGGCCCGTGAGATCGAGAAGAGGGGCCACTGGTCCGATGTCGCGGTTGTCGCCGTTCTGACCGAGGGGGCCACCAACGTACGCACTGCTGCGCGTTTGGTGCCCGGCCCGGAGAGCGGCAAGGAGTGGACGGGGGAGATCGAGCTCGACCGGGACGACCACCTGGACCGTGCGTCCCTCGCTGTGCACGTGGTGGCCACAGTCGGAGGGATAGAGGGTCGGGTCATCGCCTCGACCGACCAGGACCAGGAGTGGATGATCGATGTGACGGCCGACGAGCCGCTCAGGGATCGCGAACTCGACGTCAACACGGTCAGCTTCGCCCGTGGCGGCGAGCGGTTGCGGAGTTTCCAGGGTGCCCCTTGGGTCCTGGACACCGCGGGGCGGATGCCCACCGTCCGACTGAACTCGGATTTCGAGGGGCTCGTAGCGCTCGTGGAAAGCCAGGGCTCGAAGGTGAAGAGCATCCTGCGCGAGATGTTGTTGGCCCAGATGTCCTCCGATGTGTGGACGGCGGTCTTCCACACCGCCATCGGTGACCTGGAGATCGAAGATGACGGGACTCCGCTCTTCCCTCCCGACTGGCGAGGTGCGGTGCTCCGCGAGATGCTCCCGGACGTCGTCCCCGGGGAGTCGGAGGAGAACGCTCTCCGAGAGGTGCACAGCCGCCGTACCGGCGAGGGGAGCTGGACGGACCTACAAGCGCGTATTCAGTACGCGGCCGCCCGTCGCGCCGAGGTCGCCCAAACGTTGGCCGGCGCTGTCCGCGACATCGAACGACTCGATCAGGAGACCCACGCGTGACCTACCGTCCCGAGTACCTGCCGGAACGGCTTGCGCTGATCTCCGACCTGCAGGCTGCCGAGTACATCTCCTCAGGATTGCTGGAGGGACGCGAGGGTGTTCCTTCCATCGCGCTGAACAAGGTTGCCGAGACGCTGCCCGGCGAGGACGCGCGGCTGCGGCTGGACCGGGTACGAGATCTGATCGACGACGCCATGTCCAGGTTCCAGGACGAACGCCCCACGGCAGCGGATGCGTGGCTGGCCCCGCGCCTGCACGAGACCCTTCGGTTGACTCGCCGGGAAGCGGCAGACAAAGAGCTCTGGACGTATATGGCCCTCGGGGTGGCTCCGGACTACGTCGTCTGGCGGCACCTGTCCGAGCCGAAGGCTGATGGTTCGCCCGGCCGCGTGGCCCGGGACAGATTCATCGGCCCGCACTACAAGCAGACGTTCGCCCGGCTCTGGTGGGCGGCCGAACTCTTCCGCGACGGCTCCGACTATCGACCCGTCGTTGTGGCTTGCGGCAATCAGGACATGCTCAACTCGGCTCTTCGGTTGGATGTTATCGACCATCGCCCCACCGCTCTGGCTCTCGTCAGGATGATGGAGCGAGGGACCGTTCGCACCGGTCGCGAAGTGAACGCCATGACGTCCGCGGTCAACGCCGCTGCGGCAACCCTGATGTACGACGTCCTCGCTCCGGACGTGGAACGCGACGGGGAGCCACTGCGCGACTGGGTCGCGGGTGCCGAATCCTCTCTCCCATCGCCCAGGAACAATCTGCCCGAAGGCCCGGAGGAGCAGCGGGCTCCGACGGAGTCGATTGAGCGGCTGGTTGGTCACTTCGCAGAAGTGTTTGCGGACGCACAGGTCAGGGGGCGGTCTCCTGGCGAGAGCGAGTGACCTTGTGTGATTCCGGAGGACATCGACTCTGATCGCCGCACCCGAGCTGACGCAGTTCGTCCGTGGTGGCCGGGGACACGCTCGGCCACGTGCTCGAAGCTGCCAACTCCTCGGCCGAGGGAGTATCCCCGCGCAACGCCCTGCCCAACACATGCATGCCCAGTCGAGGAGGTACGGCATTGCCGACCTGCTGGGCCTGGTCGTTCCCGGACCACGGGTAGTTGTGCGGGAAAGTTTGGAGAACTCCGGCTTCCGGAATGGTGAAACGGTCGAACCGGTCGGCCTCGTAGTCCGCGAGGCTTTTGTAGACCTTGTTTCGAGAGATCTTCCCGGTGACGGTGAAGGCAGGCTCGGAGGACTTGCGTCGGCCTCGGTTCTTCGGGTCGCCTCCGGATCCGTAGTTCGACACGATGAAGAACTTGATCTCGCTTCCCGTCCGGAGCCGGGACACATCCACGGGGGAGTCCTTCAGCTTGCTCGCCGCATCGAGCGCCTCCGCCATGGAGATCCAGCGCGGCTTGGCCCCGGAAATCGTGAAATCGGTCGGGAACGTTTCCGCTTGGGGAGCGTTGCGCTTTCCCCGTTGCAGTTCGAAGGGCAGATGAGTTGCTTCGAGCGGTTCGATGGCCCCCTCTCCCGGCATCCGCGCGACGAGTACGGCCCGTTTGCGCGTCTGTGGCACCCCGAACTGCTCGGTTTTCAACTCCCAGCATTCCGCCTCGTACTTGACGCCGGCGAGCCGTCCTTCGCCGCCGCGAAGGAGCTTCGCGTAGACCTCCCAGAGGGGCAGGACTGCGGGTACCTGCTCCAAGACGATCATCTTGTACGGGTCACGGTCCTCCGTTTCGATTGCTTTGATGAGCCAGCGGAGGGGCTCCAGGACCAACGCGGTGCGTGAGTCGCCGAGGGAATGCAGATCCTCGTCGATTCTGGCTTCGTCCTCTCCGTCCACAAGGCGGTGGATGAACTCCTTCACCGTGTCCAGTGCTCGCCGTCCCGCGCCGTTGCCTGCGACGGAAAAGGACTGACAGGGCGGGCCCCCGGCGAGCACGTCGACCGATTTGGGAATTTCGTCGAAGCGATTCTCACGCATGACGCTCACATCGGCGTGAATCGTCGGAAGTCCTGCCGCGTAGCGCGTCTCGCACGCGTTGCGGTCCCACTCGATACCGATGCTTTTGAAGCCCAGGAAGTGCGCTGCCACGTCGAGTCCGCCAGGACCTGCGAAAAGGTCCAAGATGCGTACATCGTCGAGATGGTGAGCGTGTGTTCCTGGGTTGTTCATGGGGTTGAAGTGTAGCCGGCGACGGGGTGCGCAGGTGCCCCGAGTGCCGCTCGGATCGCCAGCCCGAGCGCTTTGGCCACGGGTGGTGGGGAGGCGTGCCCGATCTGACGGTAGCGGGCCGTCTTCTTCCCGGCGAATCCCCAGTCGGATGGGAAACCCTGCAAGAGCGCGGCCTGGTCTGTCGTGATCCTGACCATCCCGTCCCGTCCCGCCTCCGGTGTCCAGACGAAGTCCGGTCCGGGAACGTTGTCGGCCACGGTGCCGCCGTCGACCCCCATCCGGGCCCACGCCTTCTTCGTCCCTGTCGGTCCGAGGTCCGGGCCTCCTCGGTTGTCCGACCCGCCCACCAAAGTCGGTGCCACACTGATTGCCTGTGCTGCCCATCGGTCGGCGTCCCGCCAACCGCGCATGGCCATCGAGCGGCGCAGGGCGCGGCCCACGGACACATGCTCGCGAACCGTCGGCTCCGGTGGACGGAACGCGTCGAAGTACTGCTTCTTGAGCGCGACGAGCAGCCCTTGCTTCCGGTCCTGCGGCACCCCGAAGTCGGCTGCGTTCAGAACGAACCACCGGAACCGGTAGCCGAGATGATCGAGCTCCTTGCGGATGAAGTCTCGTATCGGCTCGTAGTCGGGCGCGTCCACCAGCCCCGGGACGTTCTCGATGAGCAGGGCTCGGGGCTGGACGGCATGTGCCAAGTAGACGGCTGCCTCCAGCAATCGCAGCTC
Source organism: Streptomyces botrytidirepellens (assembly GCF_003721215.1). NCBI lineage: Bacteria > Bacillati > Actinomycetota > Actinomycetes > Kitasatosporales > Streptomycetaceae > Streptomyces > Streptomyces botrytidirepellens. The sequence goes on along the minus strand of NZ_RIBZ01000243.1, from coordinate 3,822 downwards.
TGCCTCCGTCTCGGTGCGCGCGACGGTGGCGCTGGACTTCACGCGGGGCAGACCGGCCGACAACAGATCTACGTCGTAGATCTCCTGGTGCCGCGAAGGGGAGAATTCCAGCAGATCCGTTCCCAGAACCTGCCACGCCGGTCGGTTCATGCGCAGCGTGTCGCAGGCCACGGGCTTCTCGTCCAGGAGCAGTACGGGTTCGAAGCCGGCCTGTTCCAGTCCCAAGGCCAGTCCACCCGCCCCCGTGCACAGATCGACGAATCGTAGTTCGCTCATAGGCCCCCGCCCTGTCGCCGTCGTTTCCGCCTACCGGCCTTCTCCCGATCGACGGCTGCCGCCACCTGACGCATGACGGCGTCCGGTGACTCGTGTTCCCAGAAGCGCAGCACCGTCCAGCCCTCCGTCAGCAGCTGTGCGTTCGTCTCCTGGTCCCGCTCGATGTTGCGATCGAGCTTCTGGCGCCACCACTGCGCGTTCGCCTTGGGACTGGTGGCGTGCTCCGGGCAGCCGTGCCAGAAGCAGCCGTCGATGAGCACGGCCAACCTGGCACCCGTGAACGCGATGTCGATCTTCCGCCTGGGCATGCCCGGAACCGGATAGTGGATCCGGTAGCGGTATCCGGCAGCGTGGAGGAGCTGCCGCACCGCCCGTTCGACACCGGTGTCCTGATTGGTCTGCCGGCTCATCCGGGCCGAGACCTCCGGACTGGATGGGAGTGCTGCGCGCATGGCCCCAGTGTCCTACTTTCCGGAGTCCTTGCGGTCTACGACTGCGGAGTCGACAGCCTGCTGGACTGCTACTGGTGGGTTCGCGGGCCCGCAGGGAGATGTGGGGGCTGGGGCGCGTACGACGGGGGGAGCGCGTACGTCGGGTGCGGGGTTCGTTGGGCTTGGGGTGGTTGGGGGCCGTGGCCGTACCCGGGGCCCGGCGAGCCGTATCCCGGGCCGGGGGNGTGGTTGGGGGCCGTGGCCGTACCCGGGGCCCGGCGAGCCGTATCCCGGGCCGGGGGCGCCGTAGCCGTATCCGTAACCCCCGTACGGCGGGGTCGGCCAGTACGGCGGGGGGAGCGGGCCCTGGGGTGGGCCCGGGTAGGGGAGGGGGAGGGAGAGGGCCGCGTGGGCCAGGGCCGGTTGGGCGGTGTCGCGGCGTTCCCACAGACGGTCGAGGAGTTCCCGCTCGCGGGTGGTGAAGTCCGGGCCCGCCGTGCCCCGGTGCGCGCGGCGGCGGAGGAAGGCGAGGGAGGTCGCGGAGGCGATGTACTCGCCGACCGTGCGGGCCGCCGCCGCGCCCTGGCTGCGGCGGGCGAGGTCGCGGGCGATGCCGCGGGCGCGCATCGAGGACAGCGCGATCGGCTCGGGCGGGGTGAGCCACCCGGCCGCCTGGTAGGTGGTGAGCTGCTCGCGCACGGTGCGCAGCTCGTTGTTGCGGGACCAGATGGTGAGCCAGGTGAGCAGCCCGAAGACGGGGACCATGAAGGCGGCGTAGACGATGATGAAGCCGTAGCCGCCGAGGGTGGACGAGCCGTTCCAGAGGCCGTGCAGGACCATCGCGGTCAGCAGCGCCGCGATCGGCAGCAGGACGCGGCGGACGCGCTGGTGCCGGGCGGCCGCGGCGGCCAGGCCGAAGCCGACGCCGGTCATGGCGGTGAACAGGGGGTGCGCGAAGGGAGACATCACCCCGCGTATGAAGAACGTCGCGGCGGTGGTGGACCGGATGCCCGAGTAGCCGAACTCCTGGTCGCTGACGAAGGCCGAGCCGAGGTAGAGGATGTTCTCGGTGAAGGCGAAGCCGGTGGCCGTGATTCCGGCGACGACGACGCCGTCCACGATCCCGTTGAAGTCGCGTCGTCGGAACACGAAGAGGAGGAGAACGGCCGCCGCCTTGGCGCTCTCCTCCACGAACGGCGCGATGAGGGTGGCCCCCCAGGTGTCGGCGTCGGCGCGGCCGCCCGGGGACGAGGAGTCCGCGATGGTCGTCATGAGCCATTCGGTCGCGAAGCCGTTCGCGATGAGCGCGACGAGCGTCGCGGCACACGCGCCCCAGGCGAAGGCGAAGATCAGGTTCCGCCAGGGCTTCGGGTCGACGCGGTCCAGCCAGCGGAAGACCGAGATGATCAGCGGTACGGGCAGCACGGCGAGGCCGAGGCCCACCAGGAAGCCCTTGGTGCCCGTTTGCTCGCGTACGAGGGCCAGGATGACCAGGCCGGAGAGTGACAGCAGTCCGATGAGCGCGGTGGCGCGCAGGGCCTTGTTGTCCCAGAGGCGGCTGAGACGGCTCGTTCTGCCCCACGGCCCCGGGTGCCCGGGGTGCCCCGGGTGCGGCGCGTGTGCCCAGCCTCCCGGAGCGGCCACGCCGTCGAACCACGGCTGCTGGTCGTACGGCGTGACCGGCGGATCCGGCGGCTGATGGGGGGACGGGGACTGATGCACTCAACCGACCCTAACGAACGGGGGTGTGGCCAACTGCGTGATTATCCCCATTGGAGCAGGGGCGCTATGCCTCGTTGCGGCGGAAGATCAGGTCGTGGACGATATGCCCCTTGTCCAGCCCCTGGGACTCGAACTTGGTGAGCGGGCGGAAGTCCGGGCGCGGGGCGTAGCCGCCGTCGGGCTGGGTGTTGTCGAACGACGGGCTGGCGGTCAGGACCTCCAGCATCTGCTCCGCGTACGGCTCCCAGTCGGTCGCGCAGTGCAGCAGCGCGCCGGGGCGCAGCCGGGTGGCGGCCAGCTCGACGAACTCGGGCTGGAGCAGTCGGCGCTTGTGGTGCCGCTTCTTGGGCCAGGGGTCCGGGAAGTAGACGCGCAGCCCGGCGAGGGCGGCGGGCGCCAGCATCTCGCGCAGCAGGATGATCGCGTCGCCGTTGGCCACCCGGACGTTGGACAGTCCGTCGCGCTCCGCGAGCGCGAGCAGGTTGCCCTGGCCGGGGGTGTGGACGTCGACGGCGAGGATGCCGGTGCCGGGGTCGGCGGCGGCCATCTGCGCGGTGGCCTCGCCCATGCCGAAGCCGATCTCCAGAACGACGGGGAGGTCCGGGTCGCCGAAGAGTTCGCCGAGGTCGAGGCGGTGCAGCCCGTCGATGTCCAGCCCCCACTGCGGCCACAGGCGGCGCAGCGCCTCGCCCTGGCCGACGGTCACCCGGCCGCGGCGGGGACGGAAGGAACGGATGCGGCGCTCATGGTGCGACCCGGCCGGATCGGCGGCGGGCCCGCCGGGGAACCGCGGCTCCCCGCGGTCGCGGGCGGGGGCGGTGCGGTGGCGCTCCGCGTGGGCATCGGGGGCGGTGGAGTTCTCGGACACAGTGCTTCCGATTCTACGGGCGGGGGCGCGGCCGCCGGCGGGCCCACCGATGGCCCACCGGCGGGCCTGCGTCAGGGCCCGCGGGGTGGGCGGGGCCCATGGCCGGGCGGGTGCCCCGTTGCGTGGGCGGGGTCGGGCCGCTCGGGGGCCTGCGGACGTGGGGTTTGTGGAGGGGAGGCCCGGGTTTTCGGGTGGCCCCGGCCCGGCGGGGGCTGGGCCCGGGCGTGCGGTGTGGTCGGCGGTTGCCGGGCGGCGGTGTGCGGCCCGTCCCTGGGCGTGCGGGGTGGTCGCGGCCGACGGGTGCGCAGTCCCCCGGGCGTACGGGGGCGTCGCTGTGGCGGGCACCGCGGGCTCCGCGGTGCGGAGTGGTCGCGGGTCGGCGGCGTGGTGCGTCGCCCCCGGGGCGTGAGGGGCGGTGGCTGCTGCCGGGGGCCCGCCCCCGGCGTACGGGGTGGTCGTCGCAGTCGGCGGCGTGGTGCGTCGCCCCCCCCGGGGGCGGGGTGGTCGCGGCTGCCGGGGGCAGTG
>NZ_RIBZ01000240.1:0-13457 GCF_003721215.1 Streptomyces botrytidirepellens | reverse complement strand
GGCCGCTGCTCCGGGGCGGCCTCGCGCGCGGCGTCGGCCGCGAGGTCCGCGACGGCGACGGCGGCGCCCAGCCCGGCGTGCTGGCCCGCGAGGGACTCGGCGAGCCGCAGGGCCCGCTCCAACGTCCTGTTGGCGATCACCAGTTCTGCCACACCGGCCCGCGCGAGGGTCGTCGCGGCCAGCGAGGACATCGACCCGGCGCCGATGACCAGCGCGCGCTTCCCGGCCGCCCACTCCGAGACGGACCGGTCCCCGGCCAGCTGCTCCAGGCCGAAGGTCACCAGCGACTGCCCGGCCTTGTCGATCCCGGTCTCGCTGTGCGCCCGCTTGCCGACCCGCAGCGCCTGCTGGAAGAGGTCGTTCAGCATCCGGCCCGCGGTGTGCAGCTCCTGCCCGAGCGCGAGCGCGTCCTTGATCTGGCCGAGGATCTGGCCCTCCCCGACGACCATCGAGTCCAGCCCGCAGGCCACCGAGAAGAGGTGGTGGACGGCCCGGTCCTCGTAGTGGACGTAGAGGTACGGAGTCAGCTCGTCCAGGCCGACACCGGTGTGCTGGGCGATCAGGGTGGACAGTTCGGCCACTCCGGCGTGGAACTTGTCCACATCGGCGTACAGCTCGATCCGGTTGCAGGTGGCCAGCACCGCGGCCTCGGTGGCGGGCTCGGCGGCGAGCGTGTCCTGCAACAGCTTCGCCTGCTCGTCCCCCACCAGGGCAGCGCGCTCCAGCACGCTCACGGGCGCGCTGCGGTGACTCATTCCGACGACGAGGAGACTCATGCCGGCATCACGGCGGGCACATCCCCGTCAGGTCCCTGCCGATTGCCGTCGCCACTGTGGCCACCGGTGCCGCCGGGCCCACCGGCGGCCGGGCGGTGCGAGGCGGCGGCGGACGGCTTGGGCGTCGTCGCGACACCCGGCTCGCCGGTCCCGGCCGTCTCCCGCTCGGGAGGGGTGGCCTCCTCGCCCGCCTTGCGCTGCTCATGGAAGGCGAGGATCTGGAGCTCGATGGAGAGGTCGACCTTACGGACGTCCACACCCTCCGGAACGGACAGCACGGTGGGCGCGAAGTTGAGGATCGAGGTGATCCCGGCCGCCACCAGCCGGTCACAGACCTGCTGGGCGGCACCGGCCGGGGTGGCGATGACGCCGATCGACACCCCGTTGTCGTCGATGATCTTCTCCAGCTCGTCGGTGTGCTGCACCGCGATGCCCGCGACCGGCTTCCCGGCCATCGCCGGATCGGCGTCGATCAGCGCGGCGACCCGGAAGCCACGGGAGGCGAAGCCGCCGTAGTTGGCGAGCGCGGCGCCGAGGTTACCGATACCGACGATCACGACCGGCCAGTCCTGGGTGAGGCCGAGCTCCCGCGAGATCTGGTAGACGAGGTACTCCACGTCGTAGCCGACACCCCGGGTGCCGTACGAGCCGAGGTATGAGAAGTCCTTGCGCAGCTTGGCCGAATTGACCCCGGCGGCGGTCGCGAGTTCCTCGGAGGACACCGTGGGCACCGAGCGCTCGGAGAGCGCGGTCAGGGCGCGCAGATACAGCGGTAGCCGGGCGACGGTGGCCTCGGGGATTCCTCGGCTTCGGGTCGCCGGTCGGTGAGTTCGGCCAGTTGCCACGGTGCTCCTGCGGGTAGAGCGGGGCTGCGGGCGGCCGGCTGGCGTGACGCCGCCCCATCGACAGCAGGCTATGTCTTTGTGAACGCGTGCACAAAGATGGTGTCCGCTTTGTCCGAGCAAAGTGACCGGTGTCACGCGCCTTTTCGACCTGGCCACGGAACCACCACCAGCGTCGCACCGTTCCCCATGGGCGCGCACGCACCGCGGAGACGCCGAGGGGAGCACGGGCTCTCACTCCTCACCGTTTTACCCCCGGACAGCAACAAATCGCCCACGATGGTAAACCGCCCCGGGCCCCACCGCCGAACTCGCGACCTCGCCCCGGACGGGGCCGGGCATGATGGGGGCATGAGTCCGCTGTTGCGCCGTAGCCCCCGCAAGAAGCCCAGCGAGCGCACGGTGACCTTGATCGGCAAGCCCGACTGTCACCTCTGCGAGGACGCCGAGGCCGTGATCGAGAGGGTCTGCGGCGAGCTGGGCACCCCCTGGGAGAAGAAGGACATCACCCAGGACGAGGAGCTGTACCGGAAGTACTGGGAACAGATCCCGGTGATCCTGGTCGACGGCGCCCAGCACGACTTCTGGCGGGTCGACCCCAAGCGGCTGCGCGCCGCCCTCGGCGGCTGACGGCGGACACCCGGGCCCGCCTCCCTTTCGCGTAACCTGAATCCGCGCGACACCGGGGCGTAACGGGAAGCTCCGAGGGCGTGGCTATGCTCGCTCCATGGCCGCACTGGGATGGTTCACCCGACGTCGACAGCCCGCCACCGAGCGGAGTGTCCTCGCCGGAGAGGCATCGGCCGAGGCGGCGCGCAAGTCGTCGGCCGAGACTGCCCCGCCACAGACCGCCGCCGAGCCGGAGTTCCCCGTCGTCGGGGACGAGCAGGCGGCCGCCTTCTTCGATCTGGACAACACGGTCATGCAGGGCGCCGCGCTCTTCCACTTCGGCCGCGGCCTCTACAAGCGGCATTTCTTCCGCAAACGCGAGCTGGCCCGCTTCGCCTGGCAGCAGACGTGGTTCCGGATGGCCGGGGTCGAGGACCCGGCCCACATGGAGGACGTGCGCAGCAGCGCGCTGTCGATCGTCAAGGGCCACCGGGTCGCCGAGCTGATGTCGATCGGCGAGGAGATCTACGACGAGTACATGGCCGACCGCATCTGGCCCGGCACCCGCGCCCTCGCCCAGGCCCACCTGGACGCCGGGCAGCGGGTGTGGCTGGTGACCGCGGCCCCCGTCGAAACCGCCACGATCATCGCCCGGCGGCTGGGACTGACCGGGGCGCTGGGGACGGTCGCCGAGTCCGTCGGCGGCGTGTACACCGGCAAACTGGTCGGCGAACCGCTGCACGGGCCCGCGAAGGCGGAGGCCGTACGCGCGCTGGCGGCGGCCGAGGGGCTCGACCTGAGCCGCTGCGCGGCGTACAGCGACTCCTCCAACGACATCCCGATGCTGTCGATCGTCGGCCACCCCTACGCCGTGAACCCCGACGGGCAGCTGCGCAAGCACGCCCGCGAGCGCGGCTGGCGGCTGCGCGACTACCGCACCGGCCGCAAGGCGGCCCGCATCGGCATCCCGGCCGCGGCCGGGGTGGGCGCGGTGGCGGGCGGCACGGCGGCCGCCGTGGCCCTCCACCGCCGCAGGCGCTAGGGGGTGTCCGCAAAGTCCCGTCGGGCCCGCGACGCCTGGCACGCACGCTCGCTGCGTTGTCGGGATCACCCCGAGTAGGCCCACTACGAGGGNGCACGCTCGCTGCGTTGTCGGGATCACCCCGAGTAGGCCCACTACGAGGGCGACCCTCCGCCTTGCGATCGCACGCGCCCCCAGCTACCGCTGGGAGGTGCCCCCTGACGCCGCGGGCTGATCCAACGCGACTTTGCGGACACCCCCTAGGGACCGTTCGCCCCAGGGGCACCTTCCGCCCCAGGAGGCACCTCCCTCACCGTGACCCACCGTCGCCGTACGAGGGTGACCGGGCATGCCCGCCCTTGACCGATCGTCGCGCTGCGTGACGGCATGGGCAGCGATACGGACGGTCATCGGACGATCGCGTCCGCCCCGTTTCAGACAATCCGCGTTTGCTGCCCCATAGCGCCCCCGCCAGTCCCCTTACCGCCGGTTTGTCACAACACGCCATACCAGCGCACAACCAGCGAAGCTTTTCGATCAACTCCCATACTGCATTCGATACTTGATTCGTCATCAACCCATAACGAAGCAGACGGAAACGATGATTTGAGCAACTGGGTGTAGCGCCGCCTATACGAAGCGTTATTCTCCTTAGACGCAAACCGGTACCCACGCGTCCCTACGGCGGGTGAACGGTCCCGTACTGCACGTGATGGAAGCTCTGCCTCTGGGAGTCCCGTGTACCCACACGTCGGGGTTGACGCCTCGGGCCTGGCTACGCTGCGCGCAACGGTCCTCGACTGTCTGCGCGGCTTCGTCCCCACCGCGTATGCCGTCCCCGCCCTCGCCCTCGCCTCGCCCGTGCCCGCCGGTGCGGCCGGCCCCGCCCGTCCCGCCGGTCCTTCCGACGGCACGGTCAGCCGGTCCGGCACCGCCAGTCCCTGCTATGCGCTCACCGACGGCGGGGCGGCGGTCGGCAGACGTTCCCGCGGCTCCACCTCCACCGCCCGACGGCCCGGCGCCGACAGCGACAGCCGCCGGATGATGGACCTCGTGGAGCGCGCCCAAGCTGGCGAGGCCGAGGCCTTCGGCCGCCTCTACGACCAGTACGCCGACACGGTGTACCGCTACATCTACTACCGGGTCGGCGGCCGGGCCACCGCCGAGGACCTCACCAGCGAGACGTTCCTGCGCGCCCTGCGCCGCATCGGGACCTTCACCTGGCAGGGCCGCGACTTCGGCGCCTGGCTGGTGACGATCGCCCGCAACCTCGTCGCCGACCACTTCAAGTCCAGCCGCTTCCGGCTGGAGGTCACCACCGGCGAGATGCTCGACGCCAACGAGGTCGAGCGCAGCCCGGAGGACTCCGTCCTGGAGTCCCTCTCCAACGCGGCGCTGCTCCAGGCGGTGCGAAAACTCAACCCGCAGCAGCAGGAGTGCGTGACCCTGCGCTTCCTCCAGGGCCTCTCGGTCGCCGAGACCGCCCGCGTCATGGGGAAGAACGAGGGCGCGATCAAGACCCTCCAGTACCGGGCCGTGCGCACCCTGGCGCGGCTGCTGCCGGACGACGCCCGCTGACCCCGGGAAGCGCGGGCGCGACGTGTGGTCCGATCATCGGGAGGGCGTAACCCCTGTGCTGCGCCGCTCGTTGTGGGAGGTGCAGGCGCCTCGCGGTCGTACCCTGCCCGTAGTCCCCTCACTCGATCGAGTGGACGCGCGCATGGCACGGAACCTCCAGGTGTCCTGGGGAGTCGACCGTCACGAGAAGAGGAGGTGCCGCCCGTGATCGCGAACGTATCGGCGCACCGGCGGGCGAACGCCTTCGCCGAGGCGCTGGAGGCCCTGGAGGCTCTGGAGAGCCGGCACCGGGCGTCCCAGGACACGACCGGGGCGACCGCGCCAGCGGCCGCCGCCGAACCGTCCGGCCCGGCGGCGGACAGCCCCGGCCAGCAGCAGCGGCTGGTGGGCCTGGCGCGGCAGCTCGGCGAGCTGCCCGCGCCGACACTGTCCGCCGACGTCAAGACCACCCAGCGGGCCCAGCTCATCGCCGCCATGGAGGCCACCTTCGCGGACGGCGCGTCCCGCGTCCCCGACCAGCGCCGCCGCAGCAGCGGCGCCCACCGGGCGAAACCCCCGATCGCCAGACTCCGGCCCCGCTCCCGCTGGTCCAAGGGGCTCGCGGCCGGGGGGCTCACCGTGGGAGTCGCGGCGGGCGCGTTCGGCGGAGTCGCCGCGGCCAGCTCCGACGCCCTCCCCGGCGACACCCTCTACGGGTTCAAGCGGGGCATGGAGGACCTGAAGCTGGAGATGGCCGACGGCGACGCCGACCGCGGCCGGATCTACCTGGACCAGGCGTCCACCCGGCTGAGCGAGGCGCGTCGACTGATGGAGCGGGCCCGCTCCGGCGACCTCGACCACGACCAGCTCGGCGAGATCCGCCGGGCCCTGTCCGGGATGCGCCATGACGCGTCCGAGGGCCACCGGCTGCTGCGCGGGGTGTACAAGCGGAACGGCTCGCTCGGCCCGATGCGGGAGCTGTCCACCTTCGCCACGGCGCACCGCGACGGCTGGAGCCGGTTGCGCGAGCAGCTGCCGGTCCAGCTCATGGACGTCGGCGAACAGGTCAGCTCGGTCTTCGACGCCATAGACGATGAGGTCGGCCCGCTGCGCTCGCTGCTGCCCACCTCCCGGGAGCAGCACGGGCAGTCCGGCCAGCCGAGCGGCGAGCTGCCGCCGCGCCCCGGCGCGGCGGAGCCGGAGCGCGGCCAGTCGGCGTCCTCCTCGGCCACCCCGACCCACAGCCGCCCCGGTGACGCCTCCGCCAAGCCGCGCCCATCGGCGTCGGCAGCCCCCGAGGAGCAGGGCGGCCTGGTGGGTGGCGCCGGTGGTCTGCTGGAGCCCCCGACCGGCGCGGCGACGCCGAGCCCGTCCGCGGGCAAGGGCGACACGGGCGGCGGCAAGCCGTCCCAGCCGGACATCACCATCCCGCCGCTGCTGCCCGACCTGCTGCCGGGACTGGATCTCGACGGCGACGACACGAGGTGATCGGCCTGACTGTTCGGGTCCGGCGGCCGCGCCGCCGGACCCGTAGTCATGGGTTTCGGGTCAGAAAAACACCGAGCGGCGCTGCACCAGCAGCTTGGCCCCCCTGTTCTGGCCACCCTCGCATTGCTCGGCCCTGGCGGGCCTCCCAAGCTTCGGCTGGTCGCGCCGGACTCCGTCCGTCGGGCTGGAGCTCGCGCCGCATCAGGGGCCTCGACCCTGAGCGCCCTCAGAAAAACACCGAGCGGCGCTGCACCAGCAGCTTGTACAGCGTGTGCTGGATCGTTTCCCTCACCTGGTCCGTCAGGTTGAACATCAGCATCGGGTCGTCCGCGGCCTCCGGCGGGTGCCCGTCCGTCGGGATGGGCTCGCCGAACTGGATCGTCCACTTCGTCGGCAGCGGCACCGCCCCCAGCGGGCCGAGCAGCGGGAACGTCGGTGTGATCGGGAAGTACGGAATCCCCAGCAGCCGGGCGAGCGTCTTCGCGTTCCCGACCATCGGGTAGATCTCCTCCGCGCCCACGATCGAGCACGGCACGATCGGCGCCCCGGCGCGCAGCGCCGTCGAGACGAAGCCGCCCCGCCCGAACCGCTGGAGCTTGTACCGGTCCGCGAACGGCTTTCCGATGCCCTTGAAGCCCTCCGGCATCACCCCGACGACCTCGCCTCGCTCCAGGAGCAGCTGGGCGTCCTCGGAGCAGGCGAGGGTGTGACCGGCCTTACGGGCCAGCTCGTTGACGACCGGCAGCACGAAGACCAGGTCGGCGGCGAGCAGCCGCAGATGCCGCTGGGCCGGGTGGTTGTCGTGCACCGCGACCTGGAGCATCAGCCCGTCCAGCGGCAGCACCCCGGAGTGGTTGGCGACCACGAGCGCGCCGCCGTTCTGCGGAATGTTCTCGATGCCCTTCACCTCGACCCGGAAGTACTTCTCGTACATCGGGCGGAGCATCGACATCAGCACCTGGTCGGTGAGGTCCTCGTCGTAGCCGAAGTCGTCGACCTCGTACTCGCCGGTGATCCGGCGGCGCAGGAAGCTCAGTCCGTGGGCGAGCTTGCGCTCCCAGTCGCCGCCGCCGGGGGCCCGCTTGGGCGGGTGCGGGGGCGGCGGCGGGGCGGCCGCCGCGGCGGTCTCGGGGTGGTGCTCCAGCTCCTCGTCGCGCTGCTGCGGTACGGGCTTCAGCGGGCCCTGGGACCGGTTCGAACGGCCCGTGCGCAGCCCCTTCCGCCGGGACCGGGGTTCCTCACCGAACGGAATGACCTTGGCATCCGCCATGGTGGTGCGCTCCTCATTTCTGGGCTCCGGCGGGCAGCAGTGCGCCGAGCCGGTCGATGGTACGGGCGAGGGTCTCGGGCGGGAGCAGCCCGGGACCGCGGCTGTGCACATAGTCCGCGAAGGCCCCTGCGGTGGTGTACTCGGGGTCGAATCCGAGCGTCTCGCGCATCTGGGTCGTGGCCACCACCCGGCCGTGGGTGAGCAGCCGGACCTGCTCGGGCGAGAAGTCGGTGATGCCGAGGGAGCGCAGCGCGGTGCGGGCCCAGCGCAGGGTCGGCAGCAGCAGCGGCAGGGTGGGGCGGCCGAGGCGGCGGGCGGCCTGGGAGAGCAGCAGTACCCCGTCGCCCGCGATGTTGAACGTGCCGCTGTTGAGGGTGCCGCGGCGCGGCTCGGAGGCGGCGATCCGCAGCACCTCGAGGGCGTCCTTCTCGTGGACGAACTGGAGCCGCGGGTCGTAGCCGATGACGGTGGGCAGCACCGGCAGCGCGAAGTACTCGGCGAGCGGGGAGTCCGCGCACGGCCCCAGGATGTTGGCGAAGCGCAGCACGCACACCGCGACGTCGGGGCGGCGCCGGGCGAAGCCGCGTACGTACCCCTCGACCTCGACGGTGTCCTTGGCGAAGCCACCGCTCGGCAGCGACTTGGGCGGGGTGGTCTCGCTGAAGACGGCGGGGTCGCGGGGCGCGGAGCCGTACACGCTGGTGCTGGACTTCACCACCAGCCGCTGGACCGACGGCGCCTTCTGGCAGGCACCGAGCAGCTGCATGGTGCCGATGACGTTGGTCTCCTTGACCGAGGTGCGATTCCCGCGGGCGCCGAGCGGGGTGCCGTTGATGTCCATGTGGACGACGGTGTCGACGCCGAATTCGGCGAGCAGTTTCCCGATCGTGGGGTGGCGGATGTCGGCCCGGACGAAATCGGCCCCGCCCAGCTGGTGTTCGGGAGCGACCGCGTCCACTCCGATGACCCGGTCGACGTCCGGCTCACGCTGTATGCGCCGTACGAATCGGCCCCCCAGCCGGCGGGCGACTCCGGTGACGAGCACGACCTTTCCCAAGATCAGCGCCTTCCTTCCCACCCTCGTCCGAGCTTTCCGAGCTGGGCTGTGCGGAACACCGTAACCGCTCGATGTTGCGCTGTGATGACCACTCGCCGCGCGGTGCGACGTTTTGAGCCGAGGGCCCCGCCGGACGCACCGCAGCCCTTCCACCATGGGTGGAAGGGCTGCGGGATGAACACAGCGCCGCTGGTCCTACTTCTTGTTACGACGCTGGACGCGCGTGCGCTTGAGCAGCTTGCGGTGCTTCTTCTTCGCCATCCGCTTGCGCCGCTTCTTGATAACAGAGCCCACGACTACCCTCGCTCACTTCGATTCACTCGGTGCGGGGCGTCCGAGCCCACACGACCTACATCGGGCCAGCCTACCCGCCACCGGGCGAACCACGTAATCCGAGGGGCGTCGGCCTAAGTGGCCTAAGCGGACTCCACCCCCACATAGGACTCGCGGAGGTACTCATGCACCGCTTGCTCCGGGACCCGGAAGGACCTGCCCACCCTGATCGCCGGCAGATGACCGCTGTGCACCAATCGGTACACGGTCATCTTGGAGACTCGCATCACCGAGGCGACTTCCGCCACGGTCAGAAACTGAACCTCATTCAGAGGCCGTTCGCCAGCAGCCATGACACACCACCTGAACCTTCCGCACATGTCGGGCACCGGCTTCCCCTCCGGTGACTCCTGCTCGCATGCGCGCTCATCCCCAGGTTAGGGGCGGGTGATGCGAGTGGGGAAGAGGAGTAGCGATCGCACGCCTACTGTGACAGACACGCTCGATTGAGTACATAGCGAGTAAGCGGCCGGTAGTAACCAGACCGCACAGCGTCATCAAGTGGAACGGCGACGGACACCTGTCCCTCGGCCTCCCCGACGAACAGCGCGGGGTCGTCGGTATCGCCCAGTCCGATGGCCGCAAACCCCAGTTGACCTGCTCCGCAGACCCATCCGTGGTCCCCGATCACCAGCCCCGGCAGGGGCCCGCCGGACTCGGCGGCACAGGCGAGGGCGACGCGAACCGGGAGGGGCGAGTGGCTGTGGGCGCCCGGCTCACTCGCGGTCGGCCGGGCGCCGGGTTCCCGCACCATCGCGACTCCCCGTACGTAGGTGAGCTGGTACGTACGTACGCCAAACCGAGTCGTTATGTCGACACATCTACCCTCCGCGGGGGTGAGGATCCGGCATCCGGCCGCCGAGAGGGCCGCCGCCAACGCGGCGTAGAAACCCAGGAGACGGTGGGGGTGGCCGGTGCCCAGGAGCACCGGCGCCCGGGTCTCGGCGGCCACCCGGAGCCGGTCCGCGAAGGTCTGGAGCGCGGCGATCGTACGCTCCGGGTCGATCACATCGTGACCGGAGACCTCCGCCGGGTTGACCGAAACCCCGCATTTACTCCCCATGAGGCGAAGCAATTCGGTGAAGGACCAGTCGTATTCGGGCTCCAGGCCCAGCAGCACCCGGGGGTCACGGGCGGCGAAGAGCCGATAGCGGCGCAGGCTCTCCTCCCGGCTGGTGGCCACCGGCCCGGCGAGCCGCGCCGCCAGCAGATGCGCACGCAGCGCGGCGGTACTCAACACCCCACCGATGCTGCTGGATCACCGCCCGCGCCCGAAGGGGAACGCCCCGAGTTCCCACGGTCGGCCTAACACTGGCGTACGAGTGGGGGGCGCCGGAGGCTTACGGCAGCAGGCCGTGGTGGGGGAAGACGGCCCGCCGGGTCGCCAGAATCGCCTGGTCCAGGCGGTCCGCCGGGTCGTAGCCGGACTCGGCGAAGTCCTGCCAGCGCGGCTCACGCCCGTCCGTCATCCGCCGCGGCGCCTCCAGCCGGGTCCGCCGGTACACCTCGTGCCGCCACTCCTCCGGCACCTCCGCCCCCGGCGCCACGGGACGCCCCGCCGCGATCGCCACCAGATGCGTCCACGACCGCGGCACCACCTCCACCACCGCGTAGCCGCCGCCCCCGAGGGCCACCCAGCGCCCGTCCGCGTACTCGTGCGCCAGCCGGTGGCAGTTCTCCGCGACCGCACGCTGCGCGTCCACGGTCACGCCCAGGTGCGCGAGGGGGTCCTCGATGTGGGTGTCCGCGCCGTGCTGGGTCACCAGCGCCTGCGGGCGGAACGCGGCCAACAGCTCCGGCACCACCGCGTGGTAGGCCCGCAGCCAGCCGGCGTCCCCGGTCCCGGCCGGGAGCGCCACGTTCACCGCCGAGCCCTCGGCGCCCTGGCCGCCCGTCTCCTCGGGCCATCCGGTCTGCGGGAAGAGGGTGCGCGGATGCTCGTGCAGCGAGATCGTCAGCACCCGCGGATCGTCCCAGAAGGCCGCCTGCACCCCGTCGCCGTGGTGCACGTCCACATCCACGTACGCGACCCGCTCGGCGCCCAGCTCCAGCAGCCGGGCCACCGCCAGCGCCGCGTCGTTGTACACACAGAATCCGGCGGCGCCGCCGGGCATGGCGTGGTGCAGCCCGCCCGCGAAGTTCACCGCGTGCAGCGCCTCACCGCGCCAGACGCTCTCCGCCGCGCCCACCGACTGCCCGGCGATCAGTGCCGACGCTTCGTGCATCCCGGCGAACGCCGGGTCGTCCATGGTCCCGAGCCCGTACGAACCGTCCGCGCCCGCCGGATCGGCCGAGGCCCTGCGCACCGCCTCGATGTACTCCTGGCGGTGGACCAGCCGCAGCGTCGAGTCGCCGGCCGCCTTGGCGGCCACCACCTCGACCGCCCGGTCGAGCCCGTACGCCTCCACCAACCTCATGGTCAGCGCGAGCCGGACCGGGTCCATCGGATGCCCGGCACCGAAGTCGTACCCGGTTACTTCCTCATCCCACATCAACTGTGCGCGGCCGCTCATGCCCGTCACCGTATCGGGCTGGTGCAGCCGTGAACGACCTCGCGTAGACCAGCGTCACGAGGACGAGCGCCATCGGTACGAGCATCGCCCCGCGGTAGTTCCACGCACCCCCCAGCGCTCCCACGAGCGGCGAACCGATCAGGAAGCCCACGTAATTGAATATGTTCAGGCGCGCGATGGCCGCGTCCGAGGCCCCGGGGAAGAGCCGCCCGGCGGCGGCGAACGTCTGCGGCACCAGGACGCACAGCCCGAGCCCCAGCAGCGTGAACCCGAGCATCCCCACCCAGGCGCCGGGCGCCGCCGCGACCACGGCGAACCCGCCCGCCGCGAGCAGCGCCCCGGCCCGGACGACGGCGGCCGCGCCGAAGCGCCGCACCCCGAGGTCGCCGAAGGTGCGGCCGAGGAGGGTGGTGACCATGTAGACGTTGTACGGCACCGTCGCCAGCTGATCGGAGCTGTGCAGCACGTCCTCGAGGTACTTGGCGGACCAGTTGGAGACCGTGGAGTCACCGATGTAGGCGAAGGACATGACGAGGCAGAGCGGCAGCAGCAGCTTCATGTTCACGGCGGCGCCCTGCTCCCCGCCGGTGTTCGCTTCGCCCGGGCCGCCCTCGTCGTCCGCGAACCAGCGGCCCGCGACGAACGCCACGGGCACGAGGACCGCCACCAGCGGCGCGTAGAGCGCGGCCAGCGGCAGGTCCCAGTGCGCGCCCGCCCAGGCGAGCGACGCCCCGGCTATCCCGCCCAGGCTGTACGCGGCGTGGAAGCCGAGCATGATGCTGCGCCCGTACGCGCGTTGCAGGCTCACCCCGAGCATGTTCATCGACGCGTCGAGCGCCCCGACGGTGAGGCCGAAGACCGCGAGCGCCACGGCGAGCTGCCACACCGCCGTGCCGGAGCCCGCCGCGAGCAGGGCGAGCGAGACGACGGGCTGGACCCCGCGCAGCACCCGCCCCGGCCGGACGCGCTTCACGAGGTGCTCGGTGGCGACGCTGCCCACCCCGGCCAGAACGGGCACGGCGGCGAGGAAGAGGGGCAGCAGCCCGTCGGATATCCCGTAGCGGTCCTGGAGCGCGGGTATCCGGGTCACGAGCAGAGCGAAGATCGCGCCCTGGACGAAGAAGCTGATGGCCAGCGAGGCCCGGCCATGCCGCAGCCGCGGGCCCGGGCGCGTATCCGTCATGGCCGAGGAGCGTAGGCCCCCGGCGCTACTTGTGGGTAGAGCTGAGCAGTATTCGCAGTCCGGCCATGTCCGAGAAGTGGGCCAGGGCGCCCGGGAGCCGGTCGGCCGGGGTCATGGCCGTGTAGCCGTACGCGTCCATCCCGGCCGCCAGTGCGGCGCGCACGCCGAGGGGGCTGTCCTCGACGACGGCGCACTGCTCAGGGGTCGCGCCCATGCTTTTGGCCGCGTGGAGGAAGAGGTCGGGGGCGGGCTTGCCGCGGCCCACGTCCTCGGAGCTGAAGATGCGGTCCTCGCCGAAGTAGTCGTAGAGCCCGGTCTTCCGCAGGGCGACCCGTATGCGCTCATGGCTTCCGGAGGAGGCGACGCAGTACGGGATCCCGTCCGCCCGCAGACCGTTCAGCGTCGCGGCGACCCCGGCGACGGGCTCCAGCTCACGGCGGAAGGCGTCGAAGACGCGGGAGTGGAAGGTGGCGTCGAAGTCGGCGGGCAGCCGCCGCCCGGTGCGCTCCAGGACCAGGTCGTGGATGCGGTGCATGGCGGATCCCATGTAGTCCCGCAGGGAGTCCTCGTAGCTGGTGGGGTGTCCCAGCTCGGTGAGATAGCCCGCGAGGAGCCGATTGGAGATCGGCTCGCTGTCGACGAGCACTCCGTCGTTGTCGAAGATGACCATGTCATAGCGCATGGCGTGCAGCCTACAAAAACGAAAAGGCCCTGTTGGGAGCTTGAAGCTCCCAACAGGGCCTTTTCCAATATTTGTTCGGCGGCGTCCTACTCTCCCACAGGGTCCCCCCTGCAGTACCATCGGCGC
>NZ_RIBZ01000237.1:0-9758 GCF_003721215.1 Streptomyces botrytidirepellens | reverse complement strand
CCGCTCCCCGGAGGAGCGGGCCGCCGCTTGGTGTGTTCAGAACGTCAGCGTGGCGAAGGACGCCCCCAGCACCGCTGCGCCCGCCAGGCCCAGGCCCCAGGCCGTGCGGCGCATGCGGAGCCCGCCCGCGACGACCAGCGACGCCAGCAGCAGCGAGCCGCCGAACGGAACCCAGGCGTGCAGGATGCCCGCCGTGCCGGTGCGCACCACCTCGTCGGTGCCCGGCTTGACGGCCACCAGCAGCCGCTCGCCCGTCCCGTCCGTGACCGCCGCGTCGACCCGCACCTTGGCCGGCGCCTCGCTGCCCTGGGAGCCGGGGGTGAACCGGCCGGTGCACCAGTCGTCGTCGCAGCGGGACACCGTGAGCGTGCCGCGCTCCAGCCCCTTGGTGAGCATCGTGGGCTTGGCGTCGCTCCAGGAGGACCACACTCCGGCCACCAGGATGAGCAGCGCGACGAGCGTCATGGCGACGTTCTTCGCGAGCAACAGCAGCCCGTACATGCTCTCGCCCGCCCGCCGCGTACGGCTGCGCTTGGTGATGCCGGTGGATGCCATGGCGGTAGATCTTTGCCATCGGCGGGCCCCGGGTCAACCTCCAACCGAACGGCTGCGCGAGTGCCGTTCAGGAGTTGTAGGTGCCCTGCGCGCGCTCCAGCCCGTCCACGATGAGCGTCTCCACCGCGTCGGCCGCGCGGTCCACGAAGTAGTCCAACTCCCTGCGCTCAGCGGCGGAAAAGTCCTTCAGCACGAACGCCGCGACATCCATGCGGCCCGGCGGACGGCCGATGCCGAAGCGGATCCGGAAGTAGTCCGGGCCCCCCGATTTGGTGATCGACTTCAGCCCGTTGTGGCCATTGTCACCGCCGCCGAATTTCAGCCTCAGCGCACCGTAGTCGATGTCCAATTCGTCGTGAATGGCGACGACATGACCCACCGGTACCTTGTAGAAGTCGCGCAGCGCGGTCGTCGGTCCGCCCGACAGGTTCATGAACGACATCGGCTTCGCGACGATCACCCGTCGGCTGCCCGGGCCGGGCGGCCCGATGCGTCCCTCCACCACCTGCGCCCGGGACTTGTGCGCCTTGAAGCGTCCGCCCATCCGCTCGGCCAGCAGCTCGGCCACCATGAAGCCGACATTGTGGCGGTTGGCCGCGTACTCCGGGCCGGGGTTGCCCAGTCCCACCACGAGCCACGGGCTGCTCGCGTCTGCGTCGCTCATCGTCTCGTTCTCCTGAGTGAGGCTCTTCTGTGCCCAGTGGTATGTGCCCAGTGGTCTCTTATACGCGACCGCGCTCATACGCGACCGCCGCCCCGCTGGCAGCAGCGGGACGGCGGTCGCCAAGCGATGCGGAACGAGGCGGATCAGGCCTCGGCGCCCTCACCCTCGCCCTCGGCGGCCTCCGGCTCCGGGGCCTCGGCCTGCGCGGCGACGACGTGCAGCACCGGCGCGTCGTCCTCGACGGCCAGGGTGGTGCCCTTCGGCAGCGCGATGTCCTTGGCGTAGATGGTGTCGCCCGCGTCCAGACCGGCGATCGAGATGGTGACACCCTCGGGGATGTGGGTGGCCTCGGTCTCGACCGGCAGCGCGTTGAGCACGTGCTCCAGCAGGTTGGCGCCCGGGGCCAGGTCGCCCTCGGTGTGGATCGGCACCTCGACGGTGACCTTCTCGCCCTTGCTCACCAGGAGCAGGTCGACGTGCTCCAGGATGCCGATCTTGATCGGGTGGCGCTGCACGGCCTTGGGGATGACCAGCTCGCTCTTGCCGCCCTCGACCTCCAGGCGCAGCAGGACGTTCGGGGTCTTGAGCGCCATCAGCAGGTCGTACGCCGGCAGCGTGACGTGCAGCGGCTCGGCACCGTGGCCGTAGACGACACCGGGAACCCGGTCGGCCAGACGGGTGCGACGGGCGGCACCCTTGCCGAACTCGGTGCGGGGCTTGGCGGGAATCTTGACCTCGGCCATGGGGCACTCCTCGTAGATCGTGTACAGATGGCCGTCACCCGGCCCACGACAGACCTGCTACGAAGAGCGCGTCGATAACGGACGAGCTGTGTGAACCACAGCCTCCCTCGCCGAGCAACCCCACGAGTCTACCAACGGTCGCCCCAGGCTTGAGGCCACCCCTTCCGGGAGTGGCCTCAGCTGGGTCGGTCCGCGGTTAAGCCCATCAGGCGTGCTCCTCGAACAGGCTGGTCACGGAGCCGTCCTCGAAGACCTCCTGAACGGCGCGGGCGATGGTCGGCGCCATCGACAGCACGGTGATCTTGTCCAGCTCGACCTCGCCCGGCGTCGGCAGGGTGTTGGTGAACACGAACTCGCTGACCTTGGAGTTCTTCAGCCGGTCCGCGGCCGGGCCGGACAGCACGCCGTGGGTGGCCGTCACGATCACGTCCTCCGCGCCGTTCGCGAACAGCGCGTCCGCGGCGGCGCAGATCGTGCCACCGGTGTCGATCATGTCGTCGACCAGGACGCACACCCGGCCCCGGACGTCACCGACGACCTCGTGGACGGTGACCTGGTTCGCCACGTCCGGGTCCCGCCGCTTGTGCACGATCGCCAGCGGCGCGCCCAGCCGGTCGCACCAGCGGTCGGCCACCCGCACGCGGCCCGCGTCCGGCGAGACGACCGTCAGCTTCGACCGGTCGACCTTGGCGCCCACGTAGTCCGCGAGCACCGGCAGCGCGAAGAGGTGGTCCACCGGGCCGTCGAAGAAGCCCTGGATCTGGTCGGTGTGCAGGTCGACCGTGAGGATGCGGTCGGCACCCGCCGTCTTGAGCATGTCGGCGATGAGCCGCGCCGAAATGGGCTCCCGGCCACGGTGCTTCTTGTCCTGACGGGCATAGCCGTAGAACGGCACGATCACCGTGATGGAGCGTGCGGAGGCCCGCTTCAGCGCATCGATCATGATGAGCTGCTCCATGATCCACTTGTTGATCGGAGCCGTGTGGCTCTGGATCAGGAAGCAGTCGGCGCCGCGCGCGGACTCCTGGAAGCGGACGTAGATCTCGCCGTTGGCGAAGTCGAATGCCTTGGTCGGGACCAGGCTGACGCCCAGCTCGTGGGCGACCTCCTCGGCCAGCACGGGGTGGGCGCGGCCGGAGAAGAGCATCAATTTCTTCTCGCCGGTCGTCTTGATCCCGGTCACGTCACGTCTCCTTGGATGTCACTTTGGTGCGCGCTTTTACGGTACGCCCCCGGATGGGCGCACCGGTTCGCAGGTCACTGCCCGCCCTCGTCCTCCTGGCGCGCGGCAGCGGCGGCCTCGGCCGCCTGCGCCGCGGCGCTCCCGGGGCGCTTGCGAGCGACCCAGCCCTCGATGTTCCGCTGCTGGCCGCGTGCGACGGCGAGCGAACCCGGGGGCACATCCTTGGTGATGACCGAGCCGGCGGCGGTGTACGCCCCGTCTCCCACTGTGACAGGAGCCACAAACATGTTGTCCGAACCGGTCTTGCAGTGGCTGCCGATCGTCGAACGGTGCTTCTTCTCACCGTCGTAGTTCACGAAGACGCTGGCGGCGCCGATGTTGCTGAAGTCGCCGATCGTGGCGTCGCCCACATAGGACAGGTGCGGCACCTTGGTGCCCTCGCCGATCTCGGCGTTCTTCATCTCCACGTACGTACCGGCCTTGGACTTGGGGCCCAGCCGGGTGCCGGGGCGCAGATACGCGTACGGCCCCGCCGACGCCCCCGCGCCGATCACCGAGTCCTGTGCCACGGTGAAGCTCGCCACCGCGCCCTCGCCGACCGTGGTGTCGGTGAGCCGCGAGTTGGGGCCGACCTCGGCGCCCGTGGCCAGGTGCGTGGTGCCCAGCAGCTGGGTGCCGGGGTGGATCACGCTGTCCTGCTCGACGGTGACCGTCACATCGACCCAGGTGGTGGCCGGGTCGACCACGGTGACGCCGCTGAGCATGGCGCGCTCCAGCAGCCGGTCGTTGAGCAGCCGGCGGGCCTCGGACAGCTGCACCCGGTTGTTGATGCCGACGATCTCGCGGTGGTCGGCGGCGACCGACGCGCCGACCCGGTGCCCGGCCTCGCGCAGGATGCCGAGCACATCGGTGAGGTATTCCTCACCCTGGCTGTTGTCGGTCCGCACCTTGCCGAGCGCGTCGGTGAGCAGCTGGGCGTCGAAGGCGAAGACGCCGGAGTTGATCTCGCGGATCGCGCGCTGGGCGTCGGTGGCGTCCTTGTGTTCCACGATGGCGGTGACGGCGCCGGACGCCTGGTCCCGCACGATGCGGCCGTAGCCGGTGGCGTCGGGCACCTCGGCGGTGAGGACGGTCACCGCGTTTCCGTCGGCGGAGTGCGCCCCGGCGAGCTGCTTGAGGGTCTCGCCGGTCAGCAGCGGGGTGTCGCCGCAGACGACGATCACGGTGCCGTCGAGGGCCACACCGCTGTGGGACAGCTCCTCCAGTCCCATCCGGACCGCGTGCCCGGTCCCGTTCTGCTCGTGCTGGACGGCGGTGCGGGCGTCGGCGTCGATCTCGGCCAGATGCGCGGAGACCTGTTCCCGGGCATGGCCGACCACGACCACCAGGTGCTCGGGCGAGAGCTCGCGGGAGGCGGCGACGACATGCCCGACGAGGGACCGGCCGCAGATGGCGTGCAGAACCTTGGGGGTCGCCGACTTCATGCGAGTGCCCTCACCCGCTGCGAGGACGACGACGGCTGCCGGGCGGTTGGCGCTCACGGGTGTGCCCTTCGGCTTCGGGTAGGGGGTGGACACCCGCAGGATACCGAGAGGTTTCCCCCCGGAAACGACTCCGGGTCCCGACCGTGAAGGCCGGGACCCGTGAAGAGGGCTCCCCCGCCAGGACTCGAACCCGGACTAATGGCACCAAAAGCCACTGTGCTGCCAATTACACCACAGGGGATGGCAAACAGATCCAAGTCGGACACCCTGCTCGGGCGATCGACTTGGTCCCCACCACTATGCCGTACGGGCCGCCCTCGACGCGACGGTATGGGTCGGTGCGCCCGGTCGCCATGCGGACGTCTGGTCGAAAACATGCTCGATTCAACCGTTCGAGTTAAAACCGTTGATATACGGACTGTTCGAGTGAGACACATGCGGCCGTGTCCCCCGGAAAAGGGCTGGCGTGCGGCCGTAGTCTGGTCGCTATGAGTGCGACGGGGGCATCTGAGGAAACGAGTGCGCGCGGCGCACCCGACGGCCCATGGTGGTGGTCGCGGCGGCGCAGCATGGTGCTGGACATCATGCTCGGCGTCGCGTCGGCGGCCGAATGCGCCGCCGAGGGCGTCGGATTCGCGCACGGCGCCCGGATGCCGGTCGCCTTCGGCGTCCTGCTCGGGCTGATCGTCGGATCCACCCTGGTGCTGCGGCGGCGCTGGGCGATCGCCGTGGTGCTGATATCGATCGCCGTCACCCCCGCGGAGATGGGGGTGCTGCTCGGCGTGGTCGGGCTCTACACCCTCGCCGCGTCCGAGGTGCCGCGCCGGATCTCGGCGGTGCTGGCCGGGATGGCGGGCGCCGGAACGTTCCTCGTGACGATGATCCGCTTCCGGCAGGACAACCCGCAGGAGGACCTGGGCTCGGCCCTCTGGGAGGCCCCGCTCTTCTCGCTGACGATCACCCTGGCGCTGACCGCGCCCCCCGTACTGCTCGGGCTGTACGTCCGGGCCCGGCGACGGCTGGTGGAGAGCCTGCGGGAGCGGGCGGACGGCCTGGAGCGCGAGCTGTCGCTGCTCGCGGAGCGGGCCGAGGAGCGGGCCGAGTGGGCGCGCAACGAGGAGCGCACCCGGATCGCGCGCGAGATGCACGACGTGGTGGCGCACCGGGTGAGCCTGATGGTGGTGCACGCGGCGGCGCTCCAGGCGGTGGCGCTCAAGGACCCGGAGAAGGCCTCGAAGAACGCCGCGCTGGTGGGCGACATGGGGCGGCAGGCGCTGACCGAGCTACGGCAGATGCTGGGCGTGCTGCGGTCGGACGCCCCGGCCGAGCAGAAGCCGGTGCCGCTGGCCTCGGTGGCGGTCGCCGCCTCGGCGGCCGCCGAGGCGGCGACGGCGTCGGCCACGGAGTCCGCCGAGGACGCGGATGCGGACGCGGGCGGGCCGCGGCTGGCGGAGCTGGAGGCGCTGGTCGGGCAGTCACGGGCGGCCGGGATGGCCGTGGACCTGTCGGTGGAGGGCGAGGAGCGGCGGTATGCGGCGCGGGTGGAGCAGACCGCGTACCGGGTGGTGCAGGAGGCGCTGACCAACGTGCACAAGCACGCCCCGGGCGCCAGCACCCGGATCCGTCTGGCGCACCGCGGCGCCGAGATCGCGGTGCTGGTGGAGAACGGGCCCTCGGAGCGGGGCGCGGCGGACGCCGGGCTGCCGAGCGGGGGCAACGGGCTGGTCGGGATGAAGGAGCGGGTGTCGACGCTGGGCGGCGGCTTCGTCTCGGGCCCGACGGAGGCCGGTGGCTTCCGCGTCTCGGCGGTCATCCCGGACCGCACCCGCCCCCGGCCGGACATGGCCGAGGGCGACCGCGCGAAGACCGCGTAGCGCCCCGAAGGGGCGCGGGGAACTGTGCGCCCGGCCACGACGGCGCCGCGGTCGGCGGACGGCGGACGGCGTGACGGGCAACGGCGGTTGCCGCAGGGGCGCGGGGCCCGCGTAGTCGAGGCGCCGACGGAGCAGGGTCGGCCCCGCAGGGGCGCGGGGAACTGCGCGCCCAGCCACGGCGGTGCCGCGGTCGGCCGATGACGTGACGGGCAACGGCGCGTTGCCGCAGGGGCGCCACGACGGTTCCGCGGACGGCCGACGGCGCGACGGCCAACGGCGGGTTGCCGCAGGGGCGCGGGGAACTGCGCGCCCGACCACGACGGCGCCGCGGACGGCCGACGACGTGACGGCCAACGGCGCATAACACCGGCAACCCCAGCGGAGCGACTACGCGCGGGAGAGCCGCGGCGGAAGCGTCCCGGTGATCAGGGTGCCCAGCGCAGCGTCAAGCGTGGCGCCCAAATACCAGTCGCCGGTGTGGTCGAGGCTGTAGACCCGCCCCTNCAAGCGTGGCGCCCAAATACCAGTCGCCGGTGTGGTCGAGGCTGTAGACCCGCCCCTCCGCGTCGATGGTCAGCAGCCCCTGCCCGTCGGCCTCTTCGCCCAGCGGGCAGACCTCGGTCTCCAGCGCGCGTCCCAAGTCGCCGAGGGTGCGGGCCAGGTGGAGGCCGTGGAGGGGGTCGATACGGAACGGGGTGGGGGCGATCTGGCGGCCGGTGCCGGGCGGCTGGACGTGCAGTCCGCCGAATTCGGCCCAGGCTTCGACGGCGGCCGGGAAGACGGTGTGCCGGTGTCCGGCTGGGGAGACGTGGGCGGACAGGGTGTCCGCCCAGCGTTCGGCGCGCTCCATGTCCCAGCGGCCCGGCTGCCAGCCGGCCTCACGGAGGGCCGCGTCGACGGGGACGGGGAAGCGGGTGGTGTCGGTGCGGTCGATGGGGCGGGTCACGCTTCCTCACCCACCACCCGTACGCCGAAGTGGCCCAGCATCGCCGTGCAGGAGAGGCAGGGCGGGGCGTAGGAGCCGTGCTCCGGGTCGCCCGCCTCGCGGATCCGGCGGGCGGTCAGCTTCGACTGTTTGAGGGAGCGGCGGGCCTCACCGTGGGTGAGGGGCTTTCGGGCCGCGCGTTTGGAGCGGCTCGCCTCGACGGCGGTCAGGTGGCGGGAGAGCAGGACCGCTTCGGGGCAGCGCCCGGTGAAACGTTCGCGCTGCCCGCTGGTGAGGGCGTCGAGGAAGTCCTGCACCAGGGGGTGGAGGGCGGGTGCCTGGTCGGCCTTGCCTCCGGTGCAGGTCAGGGTCTCGCCGCGGACGGAGAGCGCGGCGGCGACGGCGGGCAGGAGCGTGTCGCGGCGGTGGTGCAGCGGAGGCGGACCGGCGTCGGGGTCGACGCTGCTCCATCTCAGCCGGGGGTCGCTGGCCGCGGTGGCGGCTCCGTCGCCGCCCCCGTTGCTCTGCGTGATGTGCATGTGGTGGGTCCCTCCCTGTGCAATCCACCGCAATCCCCCGGTTGCGAAAGATCAGCCTGCCAAATGCGACGGGAAATGCGGTAGTCCGGGTGCGTCGGCCCAGGTGGGCGGCCGGGGTGGTGGCCGACCGGTTCCGCTTGTGCCGCCACCGCATAGGCTGTGCCCCATACGCCAGCATCAGCAGGGGGCAACCGCCATGACGACAGGTCGGCTCGGGCAGCATGCCGCGCCACCGAACACGGCCTACGCCGGGCAGGTCGTGCACTTCCCGGATCCGGTTCGGGCCGCCCGCCACCCCATGGGCGTCCGGGTGGACGAAAACGGCTTTCCGGACTTCTCGCCGTACGCCCGCGCGGCCGCCGAAATCGCCGAGCCCCCGGAGGGGTTCGGGGTCGACGAGCTGCGGCTGACCGACTATGTCTCGGCGAACGCCGCGCTGCACGCCTCCGGCCATGAGCTGTGGAACGACGCCTCGGCAGTGGCCACTCCGCACGGCTGGACGTGGCACCACGTCCCCGGCGGCCGCCGGATGGAGCTGATCCCGGTCGAGGTCAAGGCGCTGCTGCGGCACCACGGCGGCCTCGCGACGGCCCCGGTGGACCAGGACAAGCGCGGCACCCGCCCGTTGCAGGACACCCGGCCGGTCCACTTCGGGCTGCCGGTGCGGGGGCTCTCGGCAACCGAGGAGCAGGTGCTGGGCGTCGAGGAGGACCTCGGCTACCGGCTGCCGGAGTCGTACCGCGCGTTCCTGAAGGCGGCGGGCGGCTGCGCACCCGTGGGCGCGGCGCTCGACCCGGAGCTGGGACTCCTGGTCGACCAGCCGTTCTTCACGGTGCGCGACGAGGCGGCGGTCAACGACCTCGTCTATATCAACAAGTGTCTGCGCGACCACTTCACCAAGGACTATCTGGGCGTGGGCTTCGCCCAGGGCGGGGTGATCGCGGTGAAGGTGAAGGGGGACGCGATCGGCTCGGTCTGGTTCTGCGCGTACGACGACGCGCGGGACCGCGACGGCTGGACGGTCCGGGAGCGGGTGGAGCGGCTGATGCTGCCGTGCGGCGAGGACTTCGACGCCTTCCTGCTGCGGCTCGCGGGCAATCCGCCGGAGCTGGAGACCGTGGCGAACCTGATGGTGGACGGCGGATTCGCGTACGCCGTACCCGTGGAGGGGTGAGCGCGATGGTGACCTTCGCACAGGCGCAGGAGCGCGCCGAACTCTGGATCAACGGTGAGGTGCCCGCCTACCAGCAGCGCGAGGTG
This sequence comes from Streptomyces botrytidirepellens, assembly GCF_003721215.1. Lineage (NCBI taxonomy): Bacteria > Bacillati > Actinomycetota > Actinomycetes > Kitasatosporales > Streptomycetaceae > Streptomyces > Streptomyces botrytidirepellens. Next base: position 531 of record NZ_RIBZ01000237.1, on the reverse strand, counting down.
CGGGTGCGGGAGTTCGACCTGGGCTTCGTGGCCTGGGCCGAGGACCGCCCGGACGGAGCGGTCTCGGGCGCGCCCGTGGACGGCGCCCGGCTGGTGATCGCGCGGGACAGCGGGGAGACCACGCTGTGGCCCGGGCTGCCGGTGGGCGAGGTGATCCGCCGGTACGAGGAGGAGTACGGGGCCAACGACGACCGCGCCCAGGAGACCGCCGGGCGGCAGCAGCGCATCGACCTCAATGTGACGTCCTTCCTGCTGACTCCGCCGGAGTGGCTCCAGGAAGCGGCGGACGCGATGAGCGGGGACGGGGACGGGGACGCGCCGGACGTGCCCGCGCAGCGGTCGGCTCCGGCCACTGGCGCGCCGGAGCCGGAGTCCGTGGATGACTGGCCGTCGTCGGATGGCGCGGTGTCGCCGCGCACGGACGCGCCCGTGTCCGGGTCGGCCGGCGGCGAGCCGCGGGATGCGGGGCCCGCGTCCGCGCCCGAGCCGGTGGACGACTGGCCTTCCGGCGGCGTGCCGTCGCCACGCGGC
>NZ_RIBZ01000236.1:0-5698 GCF_003721215.1 Streptomyces botrytidirepellens | reverse complement strand
CGACGCCGCACACGCCCCACCACCAACCCACGCAACACCGCAGGCACATCACCACCCACAACCCCCGCCACATCAAGGTCCACAGCCACCACCAACGGACGCGGGAGCCGGACCGCAGAATCCAGCAGGGCGAGCGCCTTGGGAGTGGACATCGCGGCGATGCCCGAGCGGGACATCCGGGCCCGGTCCACCTCGGCCAGCTTTCCGGTCAGGCCGCTGGCCTCGGCCCACAGCCCCCACGCCACCGACAGCGCCGGAAGGCCGATGGCCCGGCGGTGGGCGGCCAGGGCATCGCAGAAGGCGTTCGCCGCCGCGTAGTTGGCCTGCCCCGGGCTGCCCAGCACCCCGGCCGCGGAGGAGAACGTCACGAACATGCCCAGCGGCAGGTCCGCCGTCACCGCGTGCAGATGGGCCGCCGCCGTGGCCTTGGCCTCCCACACCCGCGCCAGACGCTCCGGGGTCTGCGAGGTGATCACCGCGTCATCCAGCACACCCGCGGCATGGATGACACCGGTCAGCGGATGCTCCGCGTCGATCCCCGCCACCAGCTCCGCCACCGCGGCCGCATCCGTGACGTCCACGGCTGCGATCCGCACCCGCGCACCGAGGTCTTCCAGCCGGTCGGCCAGGCCCCGTGCGCCGGGGGCGTTCGGCCCGCGGCGGCTCACCAACAGGAGGTGGCCGACCTGCCACGTACGGACGAGGTGTTCGGCGACCAGGCCGCCCAGGGTTCCGGTGCCGCCCGTGATGAGCACCGTGCCGTCCGGGTCGAGCACGCCCGGGGCGTCCAACGGCTGGTCGCTGTCGGCCCGCTTCAGCCGGGGCACCAGCGCCTGGCCGTCGCATACGGCCAACTGGGGTTCGTCCCGTTCCACCGCACACGCGACCGCGTCCCGTACACGGTCGGCGAGGACATCCGCTCCGGGTGCGAGGTCGAGCAGCAGGAAGCGTCCCGGGTTCTCGGCCTGCGCGCTGCGCACCAGCCCCCATACGGCGGCACCGGCCACGTCCGGGATGTCGTCCTCGGCGTGCGCGACCGCGCCCCGCGTCACCACCACCAGCCGGGCATCGGCCAGCCGCGGTTCGGCCAACCAGCCCTGCAACAGCCCCAACGCCCGCTCCGCCAGCGCCAGCCCCTCGGCCGCCGCCACACCACCGGCACCCGCACCGGAGTGCGGAATACAGGCGAGGGCGACGGACGGGACCGGCCCTTCGGCGTCGAGCGCCGCGACCAACGCCTCCAGGTCCTCGTCCGCGTTGCCGAGGTCCAGTACCGCCCACTCGTCGTCATCCGTCGTGACCGGCACGCCAGGCAGCGGCGTCCACTCCAGCGCGAACAGCCCGTCCACGCCACGCGCGCCCGCAGCGCGCAGCTGATCGCCCCGTGCCGGGCGCGTCACCAGGGAGTCCACCGTCAGGACCGGTTCCCCGGCGGCGTCGGCCACCACCATCCGCAGTCCCCGCTCACCGTCCACGCCGTGCTGCTGCGGGGAGATCCGCACCCGCACGGTGGTGGCGCCGGTGGCCCAGAGGGACACGCCGTTCCAGGCGAACGGCAGCCACACCTGGTCGTCGCCCTGCTCCCGCTCGGACGAGGCGGTCAGCAGCGCCGGGTGCAACGCGGCGTCGAGCAGGGCCGGGTGGATGCCGAAGCCTTCCTCGTCCCCGGCTGCCTCGGGCAGCGTCACCTCGGCGACGACATCCGAGCCGTCCCGCCACATCGCGCGCAGGCCCTGGAAGGACGGCCCGTACGCATATCCCGCCGCCGCGGCCTGCTCGTAGAACCCGTCCAACTCCACAGGCTGCGCGCCTGCCGGGGGCCACACACCCTGCAAGCCCTCGGACGCCGGTCCGGTGTCCTCCCGTGGCGGGCTCAGTACGCCCTCCGCATGGCACACCCACCCCGCTACGGAGTCGGCGTCCCCGGGACGGGAGTACACCTGAACATCCCGCCGCCCGTCCTCGGCCGCCTCGCCCACCACGACCTGTACGCGCAAGCCGCCCGACTCGGGCAGCGCCAGGGGCACCTGAAGGGCAAGCTCCTCCACCCCACCGCAGCCGACCTCGTCGGCCGCCCGCAACACCCACTCCACCAGCGCCGCGCCCGGCGCCAGTACGGTCCCCGCCACCACATGGTCGCCGAGCCAGCTCTCGCCACCGCCGGCCGTGATCCTGCCGGTGAGCAGGTGCGTACGGCCATCGGCAAGCTCGACCGCGGCGCCCAGCAGCGGATGTCCGGCGGACACCAGACCGAGGTCACTGGGGTCGCCGGTCCCGCCCGATCCGGCCATCCAGAAGCGTTGGTGCTGAAAGGCATAGGTGGGCAGGTCCACGCTGCACGGCGTCGGCTCGGAGGGGAACAGGGCCGTCCAGTCCACGGGGACGCCCGCGACGAACGCCTGAGCGAGGGAACGCACCAGCTGCTCCCGGCCACCGTGGTCGCGGCGCAGCGTCGGCACGGTCACCGCGTCGACGCCCGCCCGCTCGAAGGTCTCCTCCATGCCGACGCTGAGCACGGGATGGGTGCTGGCCTCGATGAACACCCGATGCCCATCGGCCAACAGCGCCTCCACCGCTTCCGCGAACCGCACCGGCTCCCGCAGGTTCGTCACCCAGTACGCGGCGTCCAGACCGGCCGTTTCGGCTCGGCCGCCGGTCACCGCCGAGTAGAAGGTCACGTCGTCCGAGGGAGCGGCGACGGGGGCCGCTCCGTCCAGTGCGCGCATCAGCTCGTCGCGGATCTCATCCACCTGGGGGCCGTGCGAGGCATAGTCCACGTCGATGAGCCGCGCCCGGTCTCCGTCCTCCTGGCATGCGGCCACCACCGCGGCCACCTGCTCCGGCGGACCCGACACCACCGTGGACGACGGCCCGTTGACCGCCGCCACCCCCACGGCCGCGGCCTGGTCGCCGAGCCGGGCCAGCAGCTGTCCGGCCTCCTCCTGCCCCAAACCCAGCGACGCCATCGCACCGCCACCAGCCAGCTTGCGCAGCGCCCTGCTCCGCAAGGCCACCACCTTCGCACCGTCCTCCAACGACAACGCCCCGGACACGACTGCCGCCGCGATCTCACCCTGACTGTGGCCCACCACCGCCGCAGGCTTCACGCCATGCTCGGCCCACACCGCCGCCAGCGACACCATCACCGCCCACAACACCGGCTGCACCACATCCACCCGCCCCAGATCCCCCGCGTCTCCGGTGCCGCGCAGAACATCGGTGAGCGACCAGTCCACGTACGGCGACAACGCCCGCTCACACTCCGCCACCCGCGCCGCGAACACCGGCGACGCATCAAGCAAACCCGCACCCATCCCCACCCACTGCGACCCCTGCCCCGGAAACACCAACACCGGACCCACATCACCCGCCGACACCTCAGCACCCGCATCCACCACACTCGGATGCGACTCCCCAGCCGCCAACGCCTCCACCCCGGCCAGCAACTCCGCACGGTCCTCACCCACCACCACCGCACGATGCTCGAACAGCGACCGCGTCGTCGCCAACGACCAGCCGACCTCGGCAACCCCCACCTCCGTATCGGCCATACGCGCCGCCAGCGCCGCCGCCTGACCCCGTAACGCCTCCGCGCTCCGCGCAGACAGCACCCACGGCACCACACCCTCAACGGGCCGCGGCTCAGCCTGCTCGGGCGGCTCCGGGGCCTGCTCGAGGATCACATGCGCGTTGGTGCCGGAAATGCCGAACGCCGACACACCGGCCCGCCGCGGACGTTCGCCACGCGGCCACGCCACCGGCTCGGTCAGCAGCCGTACCGCGCCGCCGCTCCAGTCCGCGTGCGGGGTCGGCTCATCGACGTACAGAGTCGCGGGCAGCATCTCGTGGCGCAGCGCCATCACCATCTTGATCACACCGGCCACGCCCGCGGCACCCTGCGCATGGCCGATGTTGGACTTCAGCGAGCCCAGCCACAGCGGCTGGTCGGCGGGCCGGTCCTGGCCGTACGCGGCGATCAGCGCGTCCGCTTCGATGGGGTCGCCGAGGGTGGTGCCGGTGCCATGGGCCTCGACGGCGTCGACCTCGGCGGAGGACAGCTGGGCGTTGACCAGGGCTTGGCGGATCACTCGTTGCTGCGAGGGGCCGTTCGGCGCGGTCAGGCCGTTCGACGCGCCGTCCTGGTTGATCGCCGACCCTCGGAGCACCGCGAGTACCTGGTGTCCGTTGCGCCGTGCGTCCGAGAGCCGCTCCAGGAGCAGCAGGCCGACGCCCTCGGAGAATCCCGTACCGTCGGCGGCCGCCGCGAAGGGCTTGCAGCGGCCGTCGGGGGACAGTCCGCGCTGGCGGGAGAATTCCACGAAGGTGTGCGGTGTGGACATCACCGTGACGCCACCGGCCATGGCCAGGGTGCACTCGCCCTGCCGGAGCGCCTGGCAGGCCAGGTGCATGGCGACCAAGGACGAGGAGCACGCCGTGTCCACGGTCACCGCGGGCCCTTCGAGGCCGAGGGTGAACGCGACCCGGCCCGAGACGACGCTGAGCGTGTTGCCGGTGAGCAGATACCCTTCGGCGCTCCTTTCGATGTGGGGCGTGCCGAAGCCGAGGATTCCGGCGCCCGCGTAGACGCCGGTCGGGGTGCCCTTCAGCGACGTGGGGTCGATCCCGGCGCGTTCGAGCAGTTCCCAGGAGACCTCGAGGAGCTGGCGTTGCTGCGGTTCGGCGGCCAGTGCCTCGCGCGGGCTGATGCCGAAGAAGGTGGCGTCGAAGCCGTCCGTGCCCCGCAGGAAGCCGCCCCGGCGGACGTAGCTGGTGCCGGGGTGGTCCGGGTCCGGGTGGTACAGGCCGTCCAGGTCCCAGCCCCGGTCCTTCGGGAAGTCCCCGATGGCATCCCGGCCGGAGGCGACGAGTTGCCACAGGTCCTCGGGGGAGGCGATTCCGCCCGGGAAGCGGCAGGCCATGCTGACGATGGCCACCGGCTCCTGCGCCCGCTCCTCCACCTCGCGCAAGCGCTGACGGGTCTGCCCCAGATCGGCCGTCACCCGCTTGAGATACTGGCGGAGCTTCTCTTCGGTACCCGTACCCGTACCCGAATCCGTACCCGGCATCTGTTCTCGCTCCTCCATCAGGGCAGTTCACGGTCAATGAGCGCGAACATCTCGTCGTCCGAAGCGGATTCGAGGGTGGTGAAGTCCGTCGTGCCGGACGCGTCGGTCGGTCCGCCGTTCACCTTCGCCAGCAGTCCGCTCAGCCGCTTGGCGATCCTGTGCCGTCCCTCTTCGTCCGTGACGAGGGCGTCCAGGGTGTGGTCCAGCCTGGCCAGCTCGCCCAGAACGGGGTCCGCGCCGTCCCGGCCCGCCGCGGTGGTGGCGTCGTCGGGTGCGAGCCGTTCCAGCAGGTATTCGGCGAGCACCGCGGCCTCGGGGTAGTCGAAGACCATCGCGGCGGGCAGCCGCAGTCCGGTGGCGGCGGCGAGCCGGTTGCGCAGCTCCACGGCGGTCAGCGAGTCGAAGCCCAACTCCTTGAAGCTGGCCTCGGCCTGCACCGCGTCCACGTCGGTGTGGCCCAGCACGGTGGCCGCGTGGCCGCGGACCAGGCCCAGCACCAGCCGGTGGCGCTCGGCCGCCGACAGCCCGGCCAGCCTGGCGGCCCAGTCGACAGGCTGTTCCGCGCCGGCGGCCGCCGCCGTACGCCGTCCGGCGCCGCCGCCACCGGTGGTGGCGAGTGCCCGCAGGGTGGC
>NZ_RIBZ01000242.1:0-54378 GCF_003721215.1 Streptomyces botrytidirepellens | reverse complement strand
CTCCGGGCGCAGTAGGGTGGTCCCGCGGCGCGGCCGCGCCGCGGCAGCCGCGACCGGGCGGCCGTGACGCCCGGCAGCCCCGCCGGAACCACCAGCCCCACCAGCCAACCAGCCGACCAGTCGACGCAAATGGAGCAGGACGTTGTCCCGTCAGGTGTTCCTCTATGACCCGCCGGACCGATTCGTCGCCGGTACGGTCGGGCTGCCGGGCCGCCGTACCTTCTTCCTCCAGGCGTCCGCGGGTGGCCGGACCACCAGCGTGGCACTGGAGAAGACCCAGGTCGCGGCGCTCGCCGAGCGGATAGACGAGCTGCTCGACGAGGTGGTGCGCCGCACCGGCGGCAACGCCCCGGTACCGGCCGTCGCACCCTCCGAACTCAGCGACACCGCGCCCCTCGACGCCCCCGTGGAAGAGGAATTCCGCGTCGGCACCATGGCCCTCGCCTGGGACGGTGAGGAACAGCGCATGATCGTGGAGGCGCAGGCGCTCGTCGAGCTGGAAGCCGAGTCCGAGGAAGACCTCGCCGAAGCCGAGGAACGGCTCCTCCAGGACGACGTGAACGGGCCGCCCATGCTGCGCGTCCGGCTCACCGGCACCCAGGCGCGGGCCTTCGCCAAGCGGGCGCTGGACGTCGTCAACGCCGGTAGGCCGCCCTGCCCGCTGTGCAGCCTGCCGCTCGACCCGGAAGGACACGTATGTCCGCGCCAGAACGGATACCGCCGCGAAGCCTGACGCCCCCGGAGCCGTCCGAGCTGCTGGCCCTGGGCGAGCTGACGGTGCGCGGCCAGGTCCGGGAGGCGTCCAACGCGGTGCTCTACTGCACGGTCGAGTACGAGGGCCACAGCGCCCCGTGCGTCTACAAGCCGGTGGCCGGGGAACGGCCGCTGTGGGACTTCCCCGACGGCACCCTCGCCCAGCGCGAGGTCGCGGCGTACGAGATCTCCGAGGCCACCGGGTGGGGCCTGGTCCCGCCCACCGTGCTGCGCGACGGGCCGTACGGGCAGGGCATGTGCCAGCTCTGGGTCGAGGTGGCCACCGGCGACGGTGAGGCCGCGGACGACGACTCCGACGGGACCGACGACTCCGACGAGACGGACGGGGCCGAGCTGCTCGCGCTCGTCGAGGGCGACGAGCCGGGCCCGGGCTGGAAGGCGGTCGGCTTCGCGGAGGTGGGGGAGGGCCGCACCGCGCTGCTGGTGCACGCCGACGACGTACGGCTGCGGCGGCTGGCCGTACTCGACGCGGTGATCAACAACGGCGACCGCAAGGGCGGCCATCTGCTGCCCGCCGCGGGTGGCCGGCTCTATGCGATTGATCACGGTGTGACCTTCAACGCCGAGGACAAGCTGCGCACCCTGCTGTGGGGATGGGCCGGGGAGCCGCTGCCGGACGACGTGCTGGAGGTGCTGCGCCGACTGGCGGAGCAGCTCGCCGACGACGGCCCGCTCTGCGCCCGGCTGGCGAAGCTGATCACCGGCGCCGAGATCGAGGCGCTGCGGGACCGGGTGGCGGCGCTGGTGCGGACCGGGGTGCACCCCGCGCCCAGCGGCCAGTGGCCCGCCATTCCGTGGCCGCCGGTCTGAGCCGACGAGGACGGAGCAGGTCACGGGCGGATCCGCAAGAGCGCCTATCCGGCCAACAAACGCGCGGCAGGGGCCATCCGGTTCGTATCCGGAACTGGCATCCGGTTACGCTCATTGCATGTATGCCTGGCCCGCTTCCGAGGTTCCCGCCCTGCCTGGCAGTGGCCGCGACCTGAGGATTCACGACACCGCGACCGGGGGACCGATCACCCTCACCCCCGGCCCCGTCGCCCGCATCTACGTCTGCGGCATCACGCCGTACGACGCGACCCACATGGGTCACGCGGCGACCTACAACGCGTTCGACCTCGTTCAGCGCGTGTGGCTCGACACCAAGCGCCAGGTCCACTACGTGCAGAACGTCACCGACATCGACGATCCGCTCCTGGAGCGGGCCGTGGCGAACGGCGACGACTGGACGGCCCTCGCCGAGCGTGAGACCGCCCTCTTCCGCGAGGACATGACGGCCCTGCGGATGCTGCCCCCGCGCCACTACATCGGTGCCGTGGAGTCGATACCGGGGATCGTGCCGCTCGTGGAGCGGCTGCGGGACGCGGGCGCGGCGTACGAGGTCGAGGGCGACATCTACTTCTCCGTGGAGTCGGACCCCGCCTTCGGCTCGGTCAGCCGCCTCGACGCCGAGGCCATGCGGCTGCTGTCCGCCGAGCGCGGCGGCGACCCGGAGCGCCCGGGCAAGAAGAACCCGCTGGACCCGATGCTGTGGGTGGCCGCCCGTGAGGGCGAGCCGAGTTGGGACGGCGGCTCGCTCGGCCCCGGCCGCCCCGGCTGGCACATCGAGTGCGTGGCCATCGCCCTCGACCACCTCGGCATGGGCTTCGACGTCCAGGGCGGCGGCTCCGACCTCGCCTTCCCCCACCACGAGATGGGCGCCTCGCACGCCCAGGTCCTCACCGGCGAGCGGCCGTTCGCGCAGTCGTACGTGCACGCCGGGATGGTCGGGCTGGACGGCGAGAAGATGTCCAAGTCCAAGGGCAACCTGGTCTTCGTCTCCGCGCTGCGGCGCGACGGCGTCGACCCGGCCGCCATCCGGCTCGCCCTGCTGGCCCACCACTACCGCTCCGACTGGGAGTGGACCGACGGCGTCCTGCGGGACGCCGAGGCCCGGCTCGCCCGCTGGCGCGCCGCCGTCTCCCGGCCGGACGGCCCGTCGGCGGACGCGCTGGTGGAGGAGATGCGCGAGGCGCTGGCGAACGACCTCGACTCCCCGGCGGCCCTCGCAGCCGTCGACCGCTGGGCCGCCGCCCAGTCCGCGACCGGCGGCGAGGACGAGGGCGCCCCGGGCCTGGTCTCGCGAGCGGTAGACGCCCTCCTGGGCGTAGCCCTGTAGGAAGTCCCCACCCCGCCCCTCCCCGAACCCGGGGGCGGCCCCGGCCGGGTGTTGGCCATGTTGTGGGCAATCGTTCCGCAGAGGGGGCACCTCCCAGCGGTAGCTGGGGGAGGAACGGGTGGGCACAACGCGGCCACCGGCCCGCACCCGGCAATGAAACCCCAGGGGCACCGCCCGCTCCGCACACCGCCGGGCGGACCGAAGGAATCGGTCCGCCCGGCGGTGCGGGTCACCGGGGCTCAGCCCTGGTCGTCCGGGCGCTCCTCCGCGTCGCTGCTCCCGGTCTCCTCCGCGGCCCCACCGGACTCGCCGCTCCCGGAACCGGATCCGGAGCCCTCGCCGCCGCCCTCGTCATCCTTCGCGGACGGCTTCCGCGGCCGTGCGTGCCCGCTTCCGGGGTCCCGCAGATACGGCGCGTCGGCGATCCCCCCGGTGCCCGTCTCCGTCGCATGGCTGCCCGGCGCGCCCGGCGCCCCCGGTGAGCCGTCCCGCCGCCGCAGATAGCGCTCGAATTCCCGCGCGATCGCCTCGCCGGACGCCTCCGGCAGCTCCGCCGTGTCCCGGGCCTCCTCCAGCGACTGGACGTACTCGGCGACCTCGCTGTCCTCCGAGGCGAGTTGGTCCACGCCCAGCTGCCAGGCGCGCGCGTCCTCGGTCAGCTCGCCGAGCGGGATGCGGACGCCGATCAGGTCCTCGAGGCGGTTCAGCAGGGCCAATGTCGCCTTCGGGTTCGGCGGCTGGGAGACGTAATGCGGGACGGCCGCCCACAGGCTCACCGCGGGGACACCGGCGTGGGTGCAGGCCTCCTGGAGGATGCCGACGATGCCGGTCGGTCCCTCGTAGCGGGTCTCCTCGAGGTCGAGGCTGCGGGCCAGGTCCGGGTCGGAGGTGACTCCGCTCACCGGCACGGGCCGGGTGTGCGGGGTATCGCCGAGCAGTGCCCCGAGGACGACGACCATCTCGACGCCCAACTCATGGGCGTAGCCGAGGATCTCGTTGCAGAACGACCGCCACCGCATGCTCGGCTCGATCCCGCGCACCAGCACCAGGTCGCGGGTCTTCTCGCCGCCCTCCGCGCGGACCACGGAGAGGCGGGTGGTCGGCCAGGTGATCTTGCGGACCCCGTTGTCCAGCGCGACGGTGGGCCGGTTCACCTGGAAGTCGTAGTAGTCCTCGGCGTCGAGAGAGGCGAAGACCTCGCCCTTCCACTCCCGGTCCAGGTGCCCGACCGCGGTGGAGGCGGCGTCTCCGGCGTCGTTCCAGCCCTCGAAGGCACAGATCATGACCGGGTCGATCAGCTCGGGAACCCCCTCAAGCTCGATCACCCAGCGCCTCCTTCCGACCGGGGCGGACGGGTTGGTACCGCCTCCGGCGACAGTTCTTTTGCGTGCGCCCCAAGCCTACGGCTTCAAGGGGCCCCCGCCGCAGCCCCCGTAGGGAAACCCATACTCATTCATCCGACCTGTTTCCCGAAAGTTGCGGCACACCTCTGGACGAGACCCCCATGTCAGCGCTATACATCGGATCACCGCTAAAGGTCCGATGTTCTATCGCGCGTCGTTCAGGGAGCTCCCATTGAGTTTGCGCCCGACCGTCACCGAGCTCGAGGTCCATGACATCCGGTTTCCCACCTCGGAGCAGCTCGACGGCTCGGACGCGATGAATCCGGACCCCGACTACTCCGCTGCCTATGTGGTGCTCCGTACGGACGCCGATCACACCCCCCATCACATCAGCGGGTCCGAAGGGCACGGCTTCGTCTTCACCATCGGCCGCGGCAACGACGTGACCGCCGCGGCCATCCGCTCCCTGCGCCCCCAGGTCGTCGGCCGTCCCGCCCCGCTCACCGCGGCCGGACTGGCCGAGCTCTACCGCGACCTCACCCACGATTCCCAGCTGCGCTGGCTCGGCCCGGAGAAGGGCGTCATGCATATGGCGGCAGGTGCGGTGGTGAACGCCGCCTGGGACCTCGCCGCCCGGCAGGCCGGAAAGCCGCTGTGGCAGTTCCTGGCCGACATGTCGCCCGAGGAGCTGGCCGATCTCGTCGACTACCGCTACCTCAGCGACGCCCTCACCCGCGACGAGGCCCTGGCCATCCTGCGCGCCGCCGAGCCCGGCCGCGCCGAGCGCGCCGCGCTGCTGCGCGAGCGCGGCTACCCCGCCTACACCACCTCGGCGGGCTGGCTCGGCTACTCCGACGAGAAAATGATCAAGCTGGCGCAGGAGGCGGTCGCCGAGGGCTTCGAGCAGATCAAACTCAAGGTCGGCGGTGACCTCGACGAGGACCTCAGACGGATGCGGCTGGCCCGCGAGGCGGTCGGCCCGGACATCCGGATAGCCGTCGACGCCAACCAGCGCTGGGACGTCGCGGAGGCGCTGCGCTGGATGCGCGCCCTGGCGCCGTACGACCCGCACTGGATCGAGGAGCCGACCAGCCCGGACGACGTCCTCGGCCACGCCGCCATCCGCGCCGGACAGCCGGTCAAGGTCGCCACCGGTGAACACGTCGCCAACCGCGTCGTCTTCAAACAGCTCCTTCAGGCCGAAGCCGTCGACTTCGTGCAGATCGACGCCGCACGCGTCGCCGGGGTCAACGAGAACCTGGCGATCCTGCTGCTCGCCGCCAAGCACGGGGTGCCGGTGTGCCCGCACGCGGGCGGCGTGGGCCTGTGCGAACTGGTGCAGCACCTGGCCATGTTCGACTTCGTGGCCGTCTCGGGCAGCTGGGACGACCGGGTCATCGAGTACGTCGACCACCTCCACGAACACTTCGCCGATCCGGCCGTCGTCGAGGCGGGCCGGTACCGCGCACCGGCCGCCCCGGGCTTCTCCGCCCAGATGCTCCCCGAGTCGATCGCCGCCTACCGCTATCCGGACGGGCCCGAATGGCAAGCCCGGAATTCGCAGAACGCGGCACCGCAGAACGCATCACCGCGCAACGCCGCACCACAGAACGCAGCACAGCAGTCCGCACGACAGGAGGAGACCTCTTGAGCCCCACCGGCGACTTCGAAGGGCTGGCCGCGCTCGTCACCGGCGGCGCCTCGGGCATCGGCGCCGCCATCGCCACCACGCTGCGCGACCGGGGCGCACGGGTCGCCGTGCTCGACCGGGACCCGACGGGCGCCCCGTCCGGGACCCTGCCGGTCAAGACCGACGTCACCTCCGACGAGGGCGTACGGACCGCGGTGGAGGCCGTGGTGGCCGAATTCGGCGCCCTGCACACCGTCGTCGGCAATGCGGGCATCGGCGCGATCGGCACCGTCGAGGACAACTCCGACGACGAGTGGCACCGGCTGCTGGACGTCAACGTGCTGGGCCTGGTGCGCACCGCGCGGGCCGCGCTGCCGCATCTGCGCGCCGCCGCGGCGAAGCGGCCCGGAGCGGTGTCCATCACCCACACCTGCTCGATCGCCGCCACCGCCGGACTGCCGCAGCGCGCCGCGTACAGCGCGAGCAAGGGCGCGGTGCTGTCGCTGACCCTCGCCATGGCCGCCGACCACGTACGCGAGGGCATCCGCGTCAACTGCGTCAACCCCGGCACCGTCGACACCCCGTGGGTGGGGCGGCTGCTCGGCCAGGCCGCCGATCCGGCGGCCGAGCGCGCCGCCCTGGAGGCCCGGCAACCGACCGGGCGGCTGGTGTCCGCCGAGGAGGTCGCCGCGGCCGTCGCGTATCTGGCGAGTCCCGCCGCCGCGGCCGTCACCGGCACCGCGCTGGCCGTGGACGGCGGGATGCAGGGGCTGCGCCTGCGCCCGGCGACCTGAGCACGGCCGCGTACCGCCACACCTTCACGCTCACCCGCACCCCATACCGACATACCGCGCGCCCCGCACCATCGCACCCCGCACCACGCACGTCGCACAACTCGACCTAGGACGGGACTCGATGACGAGACTCCGCACCACCGGAGCCGCGGCCTGCGCCGTGCTGCTCGCCGTCGCCGGGCTGGCCGGCTGCAACCGTGAGAGCAACGGCGCCGGCGGCGGCAAGGTGGGCATCGACATGCCGCGCACCGACACCGACTTCTGGAACTCCTACCAGCAGTATCTGGAGAAGGGGATCGACAAGGGCACGGTTTCCGCGCTCCCGCTGTCCAACTCGCAGAACGACATCTCCAAGCTCGTCTCCAACGTCCAGGCGTTCACCGACCAGGGCGCCAAGGCGATCGTCATGGCCCCCCAGGACACCGGGGCCGTCTCCTCCACCCTGGAGCAGCTGGAGGAGAAGAAGATCCCCGTCGTCAGCGTGGACACCCGGCCCGACTCCGGCAAGATCTACATGGTGGTGCGCGCCGACAACCGGGCGTACGGCACCAAGGCGTGCGAGTACCTCGGCAAGCAGCTGGGCGGCAAGGGCCGGGTCGCCGAACTCCAGGGCGACCTCAGCTCCATCAACGGCCGCGACCGGTCGCAGGCGTTCGCCTCGTGCATGAAGAAGAAGTACCCCGGCATCAAGGTGCACGAGCTGCCCACCGACTGGAAGGGCGACGTCGCCTCCGCGAAGCTCCAGAGCCTGCTGGCCCAGCACCGCAAGCTCGACGGCATCTACATGCAGGCCGGTGGCGCCTTCCTCCAGTCCACCCTGGCGCTGCTGGAGCAGAAGAAGCTGCTCAAGCCCGCGGGCTCGGCGGGCCACATCACGATCATCTCCAACGACGGCATACCGGAGGAGCTGGACGCGATCCGCGCCGGGAAGATCGACGCCACCCTCTCCCAGCCCGCCGACCTCTACGCCAAGTGGGCCCTGAACTACGCCAAGGCGGCGCTGGACGGCAAGACGTTCAAGCCCGGTCCGACCGATCACGGCTCGGAGATCGTGAAGATCGAGAACGGCCTGGAGGACCAGCTTCCGGCGCCGCTGGTCACCAAGGAGAACGTCGACGACCCGAAGCTGTGGGCCAACCAGCTCGAAAAGAAGTAGCCATGGCAGAGGCAGCGGAAGAGGCAGCACAGCCCCCCGTGGTCCGGGCGGAGGGCATCGTCAAACGCTTCGGACCGACCGTCGCCCTGGACCACGCCCACCTGTCCGTGCGCCCCGGGGAGGCGCACGCCCTCGTCGGACGCAACGGGGCGGGCAAGTCCACGCTGGTGTCCGTCCTCACCGGCATGGAACGCCCGGACGAGGGCGAGGTGACCTTCTCCGGCGAACCCGCCCCCGGCTACGGCGACACCGCGGCCTGGCAGCGCCGCGTCGCCTGCGTCTACCAGAAGTCGATGGTGGTCCCGCACCTGACGGTCGCCGAGAACCTGTACCTGGGCCGCTTCCAGGGCACCGGGCGCATCCGGTGGCGGGCGCTGCGCGAGGACGCCCGGGCGCTGCTGGGGGAGTACGGGGTGGACGTGGACCCCCAGACCCGGGCCAAGGACCTCGGCGTCGAGCAGCGGCAGTTCGTGGAGATCGCCCGCGCCCTGTCCTTCGGCGCCCGGCTGATCATCCTCGACGAGCCCACCGCCCAGCTCGACGCGGGCGGCATCGACCGGCTCTTCACCAAGCTGCTCGAACTGCGCAGGCAGGGCGTCGCCTTCCTGTTCATCTCGCACCACCTCCAGGAGGTCTACGACCTCTGCGACACCGTCACCGTCTTCCGCGACGCCCGGCACGTGCTGACCGCGCCGGTCGCCGACCTGCCCAAGGAGGACCTGGTCGCGGCGATGACGGGCGACGGCGAGGGCGCCCCCGAGGGCGACTCCCGGGCCGCCGTCCGCGCCCCCGTCACCGTGCGCGAGGCCGACCCGGGCGGCGAGCCGGTGCTGCGCACCGAAGGGCTCACCCTGGAGGACGAGTTCGCGCCGCTGGACCTGGTGGTGCGGCCGGGCGAGGTGCTGGGCCTGGCCGGGGCGACCGCCAGCGGCAACACGGCGATCGGCGAGACCCTGGTCGGCCTGCGCAAGCCGGGCGGCGGCCGGGTCTCCGTACGGGGCAGGCCGGTACGCCCCGGCAGCGTGCCGCACGCCATCGACGCGGGCATCGGCTACGTCCCGGAGGACCGCCACGACCAGGGGCTCGTCCTGGGCCGCAGCGTCGCCGAGAACGCCACGCTGACCGTCACCGACCAGCTCGGGCCGTACGGCACGGTGCTGCCCTCCCGGACCCGCGCGTTCGCCCAGCGCATGATCACCTCGCTCGACATCAAGACCGCGGGACCGTCGCAGCCCGTCTCGGGCCTGTCCGGCGGCAATCAGCAGAAGGTCGTCATCGCCCGGGCGCTGGCGCGCGAACCGAGCGTGCTGGTCGCGATCCGGCCGACCGCCGGGGTGGACGTGAAGTCCAAGGACGCCCTGCTCGGCGTCGTACGGGACGTCGCGGCGGCCGGGAGCGGCGCGCTGATCGTCTCCGACGAGCTGGACGACCTCCGGGTCTGCGACCGGGTCCTGGCCTTCTTCCACGGGCGGGTCGTCGCCGAGTTCGGCAGCGGCTGGAGCGACCGCCAGCTGGTCGCCGCGATGGAAGGCATCACGGAACCGGGCACGACAGGCGCGACCAGTACGCCCGGCACGGACGGCACGGCCGGGGGAACCGCAGACCGCACGGGAGGACCACAGACATGATCGGTACCGCACGGCAGCAGCCCGCCGAGGCGGTGGCGGACGGGCCGGCGGGGGCCCGGAGCCGTCCGCGGATCGACATCGCCCGCTGGCGCGATCTGTCCCTGGTCCCGGTGATCTTCGTCCTGGGCGTGATCGGCTTCATCGTCTCGCCCGCCTTCCTCACCGAGGACAACCTGATCGGCGTCGTCCAGCAGTCCACCGAGCTGGGGCTGCTGGTGCTGGGCGAGGCGCTGATCCTGATCAGCGGCCGGATGGATCTCTCCCTGGAGTCCACCATCGCCGTGGCCCCCGTGATCGCCCTCTGGCTGGTCCTGCCCTCGCACGGCGCGCGCTTCGAAGGGCTCGGGCTGCTGCCCGTATGGACCGCCATTCCGCTGTGCCTGGCGGTCGGCGCCCTGATCGGCGCGGCCAACGGCTTCCTGATGCTCAAGCTGCGCGTCAACGGCTTCATCGCGACCCTGGGCATGCTCACCATGCTGCGCGGACTCCAGGTCGGCATCGCCGAGGGCCAGTCCATCGTCAACGTCCCCGAGTCGTTCCGCTACCTCGGCAAGGCCGACTGGCTGGGCGCGCCCGCCGCCGTGTGGCTGTGCCTGGGCCTGTACGCGCTCGGCGGCCTCGCGCTCGGCTATCTGCGGCACGGCCGCGCCCTGTACGCGATCGGCGGCAACCCCGAGGCGGCGCGCGCCGCCGGTATCCGCGTCGACCGCATCACCTGGATCGTGCTCAGCGCCGGTGGCCTGCTGGCCGCCTTCGCCGGAATCCTCTACACCGGCCACTACGGCTCGGTCGCCGCGACCCAGGGCAACGGCTGGATCTTCCAGGTGTTCGCCGCCGCGGTCATCGGCGGCATCAGCCTCAAGGGCGGCCGCGGCACGCTCTTCGGAGCGCTCACGGGTGTGCTTACGCTGCAATTGGTCGTCAATGTGATGACTCTCGGCGGCGTTCCGCCACTGTGGAACCAGTTCATCAACGGCTCCATCATCATCGTCGCGCTGATCATCTCCCGCTACGCGAGCGGCGAGAAGCAGGACTGAGGCGCGGGACCGAGACGTGGAAACCGAGACGCAGTACCGAGAGAAGCAGGAACAGAGGCGAGGAACCATGGCGCAGGTACCACAGGGGGCACGCGAACTGGGGCGCTCGGGCGTCCACGTACCGCCCCTCGGGCTCGGCTGCGCCCCGCTGGCCAATCTGTACGCCGCGGTGCCCGAGGAACGCGCCCTGGCGACCGTCCACACCGCCCTGGACCTCGGCTGCACCTACCTCGACACCGCCCCGCACTACGGTGTCGGGCTGTCCGAGGAACGGCTGGGCCGCGCCCTCGCCGGGCGCGATCGCGGCTCGTACACGCTCTCCACCAAGGTGGGGCGGCGGCTGCGGGACCGGGCGCCCGGCGAGCCCGCCCAGCCGGACGGGTTCGCGGACACCCCCGACCGCGTCCGCGAGTGGGACTTCACCCGGGACGGCATCCGCGCCTCCCTGGAGTCCTCCCTGGAACGCCTCGGGGTCGAGGCCCTCGACATCGTCTACGTCCACGATCCGGAAAACCACATCCGCGAGGTGTACGAGACGGCCTTCCCGGCGCTCGCCGAACTGCGCGACCAGAAGCTCGTCCGGGCCATCGGCTTCGGCATGAACTACAGCGACATCCTCGCCCGCTTCGTCGCCGACCTCGATGTCGACGTCGTCCTGTGCGCCGGGCGCTGGACCCTGCTGGAGCGCACCGCCTACGACGACCTGCTGCCGGTGTGCGAGCGGCGCGGCACCTCCGTGGTGGTCGGCGGCGTCTACAACTCCGGGCTGCTCGCCGACCCCCGCCCCGGCGCGCGCTACAACTACGAGGAGGCGCCGCCCGAGATCGCCGAGCGGGCCCGGCGGCTCGCCGCCGTCTGCGCCGAGTTCGGGGTGCCGCTGCGGGCCGCCGCCCTGCGCTTCCCGTTCGGCCACCCGGCCGTGGCCACGGCGGTCATCGGCGCCGCCGGGCCGGACGAAGTGCGGGACAACGCCGAGATGTTCGGCTACGACATCCCCGACGAGCTGTGGCACGCGCTGGTCGAGCGCGGCCTGCTCGACGACGACATCCCGCTGCCGGTCTGAGGAGAGTCCGTGTCCCGCCGAATCGACGCCCACCACCACCTGTGGGACCTGTCCCGCAGGCCGCAGCCGTGGATGGACGGCCCCTGGGCCGACCCCATCGCCCGCACCGTCACCACCGCGGACCTGCTGCCGCACCTGGACGCCCACGGGATCGGCGCCACCGTCGTCGTCCAGTCCAGCTCCTCGTACGACGAGACCCGCGAACTCCTCGCCCTGGCGGGCGCCTCGGACCGCATCGCGGGCGTCGTCGGCTGGGCCGACCTCACCGACCCCGAGCTGCCCGCGGTGCTCGCCGCCCTGGCCGCGGGCCCCGGCGGCGACCGGCTGGTGGGGCTGCGGCACCAGGTGCAGGACGAGCCGGACCCCGACTGGCTGGGGCGCGCCGACGTACGGCGCGGCCTCGCCGACACGGCCGACGCGGGGCTCGTCTACGACCTGCTGGTCACCCCGCGCGAGCTGCCCGCCGCGATCGCCGCGGTGCGGGAGCTGCCAGGCGTGCGCTTCGTCCTCGACCACGCGGCCAAGCCGCCGATCGCGAGCGGCGAGCGCGCCCCGTGGACCGGCCTCCTGACGGAACTGGCCGCCCTGCCGAACGTCGACTGCAAGCTCTCGGGACTGGTCACCGAGGCCGACTGGGAGACCTGGAAGCCGGAACAGGTGCTTCCGTACGCGCGTCACGTACTGGAGGCGTTCGGCCCGGAGCGCGTGCTGTTCGGCTCGGACTGGCCGGTGTGCGAACTGGCCGCGACGTACGCGGACGTGGTGACCCTGGCGGACCGTGCGACGGCCGGACTGACCGCCGACGAACGCACATCGATCTTCGGCACCAACGCGGCGCGCGCATACGCCCTGGGAACGTAACGCGCCCCCTGACGCGGGGCCCGCACCCCTCCGCGGCTGCCCTCCGGCGCCCGCGCCCTCGGACTGGGGCCCAGCGCCCCTGCCCCGTTACGCGGCTGCGCCCCCTCGAAGGCTCCGCCTCCTCCAGCCCAGCCTGGCCCAGAGCCTGCCGACCGGGTCGACCTGAGCGGGGGCGCCCCCGGCCGCGGATGCTCTCGGCCCCCCGCGGCCCGCGGGCTGGGGCCCAGCGCGGCCCCGCGCCTCTGCGCGGCTCCGCCCCCGTTGAAGGTCCCGCACTCTCCGGCCCAGCTTGGCCTGGCAGAGCCCGCCGACCCGGACCGGACTGTGCGGGCGCCCGGCCCCTGCGCCCCTCTGCGACGGCTCCGCCCCCCCGCGGCCCTCGGGTTGGGGTCCAGCGTGGCGCTTGGCTTGGGCGAGCCCGCCGACTTGGGCTGCCTTGCGCTGGGCGCCCCGGCTCCGCACCCTTCCGCGGCTGTCCTCCCCCCCCCCGCGGCCCACGGGCTGGGGCCCAAGCCGCTCCGCGGCTCCGCTCCGAGCGCGGCCTTCGGGCCGGGGGCCTGGGGCAGACGTGCCCCACCACCCAGCCCCTCCGGCGTTTGAGGAGCGGGGGCCGGGGCGGAGCCCCTCACGCGGCGGAGCCGCATATCGAATGCGACGGGAAGGGGCGGGCTGGGGAAAGAGACGCCCCCGCCCATCACAGCGTCGACCGCAACCACTGCTCCACACTCGCCACGTGCACCGTCGCCCACGACCGCGCAGCCTCCGCATCCCGATCCCGCAGCGCCCCCAGGATCGCCCGGTGCTCATGGAGCGTGCGGCTGACCGCGTCCTCCTGCGTGAGACCGCGCCAGACGCGGGCGCGGGTCGTGGGGCCGGAGAGTCCGTCCAGGAGGGAGCAGAGCACGGAGTTGCCCGACGCGTGGACAATGCCCCGGTGGAATTCGAGGTCGCAGGCGACCAGCTCCTCCACCGAGGGCGCCTCGCCGAGCGCGTCCAGCTGGGCGCCGAGCGCGTCCAGTTCGGCGTCGCTGATCCGGCTACAGGCCTGCGCCGTGGCCGCGGGCTCCAGGATGCGGCGCACCGCCAGGAACTCCAGCACGGTGTCGTCTCGGTGGAAGTCCACGACGAAGCTCAGCGCCTCCAGCAGCAGCTGGGGGTCGAGGCTGGTGACGTATGTACCGTCGCCCTGCCGCACGTCGAGGATGCGGATCAGGGACAGCGCGCGGACGGCCTCGCGCAGCGAATTGCGGGACAGGCCCAGATCCGCGGCCAGCTCGCTCTCCTTGGGAAGCCGGTCACCCGGGCGCAGCGCACCCGAGACGATCATGCCCTTGATTTTTTCGATCGCCTCGTCGGTGACCGCCATGATGGACCTCCGGGTCAAACATCCGATGTATGGGTCCATTATGACGCGCGCGGACCGGCGGCGTCTTCCGGGGACGCCGCCGGTCCGTTTCGGTCCGCTGTCGGCTACTGCCGAGGTGGCTCAGAAGGTGAAGGGGCCCGGGGACTGGGCCGTGGTGGCGGTGCAGTTGACCGTGATCAGGCCGAAGACCACCAGCTTGAGCGACTTGGCCTCCAGCACGTCGCCCGCGGCCACGGTGCCCTTGAGCGGGCCGGTGGTCACGTCGGCGCCGGTCTTGATGGCCGGGTTGGCGTTGCCGGTGAACGTCGTGGTGCCGGAGCCGTTCTTCGACAGCGTCAGGGTCGAGCTGACCGCGCCCGCCGGAATGTCGATCGGCGCCTTGACGGCCGCCGAGGACAGGGTGATGGTCGCGGCGGTGCCGCTCTGTGTGGCGGTCAGCGTCGCCAGGCCGGAACCGTACGTTCCACAGTCGGCCGTCAGGGTCGCGGTGGTCGGGGTGACCGCGACCGCGCTCGGCGCCAGCGCGAGCGCGCCGGCGGCCAGTGCTGCTGTTCCCATTGCCGTGCCGATCCCGAGCTTGATGCGTCTCATGGGACTGCCTTCCGGAGTGGGGGAAGTGAGCGGTGGGCTTGTGGGGGGTGCGTCCGCGCTTCCTGACTGCCCGTCATGCGTGGACGGAGCTATTGATACCCGTGGCGTCGAAGAAGGCAAGAGTGAGTCCGCAACTTTTTAACTCACGAGTAAGGTCGCGCCCCGCGCACGGCCCCACGGCCCCGCGCACGGCCCCGCCCACAGCCCCCGCACACACCGACGGCCGGGCGAGAAGAAGCGTCTTCTCACCCGGCCGTCAACCGAGCCGTCGACAGAGCCGTCGACAGAAGCGTCAGCCGCGCTTGGCCAGCAGCTCCTCGACCCGACCGCGGATGGCGTCGTCGTCCAGGCCGCGGATCGTCAGCGTGGTGCGGCGGCGCAGCACGTCGTCCGCGGTCTGCGCCCACTCGTGGTCACGGGCGTAGACGACCTGGGCCCAGATCTCCGGGGCGTCCGGGTGGATCCGCTCGGCGAGCGCCGCGTCGCCGCTCGCCAGCCGCGCGATGTCGAAGGAGAGCGAACCGTAGTGGGTCGCCAGGTGGCGCGCGGTGTCCGCGGCCATGCGCGGGCCGGGCGTACCGCCGTCCACCAGCAGCCGGTGGGCGACCGCGTGCGGATTGGCGAGCCCGGGCAGCGGCATGTGCTTGGGCAGCTGCTTGACCGGCTCCATGTCGTCCGCGAGCGGACGGCCCGGCAGCTGGGCGAGCTTGCTCATCACGGTGCGGCCGATGTGGCGGAAGGTGGTCCACTTGCCGCCCGCTATGGAGAGCATGCCGCCCTTGCCCTCGGTGACGACCGTCTCCCGCTTGGCCTTGGCGGTGTCGCCGGGGCCGCCGGGCAGCACCCGCAGCCCCGCGAACGCGTAGGTGATCAGGTCGCGGGAGAGCTGCTGGTCGCGGATGGAGAACGCGGCCTCGTCCAGGATCTGGGTGATGTCCGCGTCGTTGACCGCGACATCGGCCGGGTCGCCCTCGTACGGCTCGTCGGTGGTGCCGAGCAGCAGCATGTCCTCCCAGGGGAGGGCGAAGGTGATGCGGTACTTGTCGATGGGCGTCGCGAGCGCCGCCCGCCAGGGGGAGGTGCGCTTGAGGACCAGGTGGGCGCCCTTGGAGAGCCGGATGGACGGCGCCGCGTTCGGGTCCTCCATCCGCCGCAGGTGGTCCACCCAGGGGCCGGTGGCGTTGAGCACCAGCCGGGCGTTGACGCCGAACTCGGTGCCGTCGGTGCGGTCCCTCAGCTCCGCGCCGGTGACCCGGCCGTCCGTCTTGCGCAGCCCGGTGACCTCGGCGTGGTTGAGCACGGTGGCGCCCGCGTCGACCGCCGCCCGGACCGTCATCAGGGCCATGCGGCTGTCGTTCATCTGCCCGTCGCCGTACACGGCGACCGCCCGCAGCCCCTCGGTGCGCAGCTCCGGCACGTCCCGCGCGGCCTTCTCGGCGTTGATCACATGGCCGACGCCGTCGCGGAACGCGGAGAGCGCCGAGTACGCGAAGACGCCCGCGCCCAGCTTGGCCGCGCCGTGCGGGCCGCCCTTGTAGACCGGCAGGTAGAAGGTGAGCGGGTTGGACAGGTGCGGCGCGACGCTGCGCGAGACGGCGCGCCGCTCGAAGTGGTTCTCGGCGACGAGCTTGACCGCACCGGTCTGGAGGTAGCGCAGGCCGCCGTGGAGCAGCTTGGAGGAGGCGGAGGAGGTGGCGCCGGCGAAGTCGCCGGCGTCCACCATGGCCACCCGCAGTCCGGACTGCGCGGCGTGCCAGGCAGTGGTGATGCCCAGGATGCCGCCGCCGATCACCAGGAGGTCGTACGAAGCCTTGGACAGCTGTTCCCGGGTTTCGGCGCGGGTCGGGTGCGAACCGGCAGCCGGGTGCGTCCCGAGGGAAGGAACGCTCTGCAGGGGGGTCATTGAGATTACTCCTCGTCCTCGATCCAGCCCATGGTCCGCTGCACGGCCTTGAGCCAGTTCTTGTACTCGCGGTCCCGTACGTCCGCGTCCATACGGGGGGTCCACTCGGCGGCCCGGCGCCAGTTGGCGCGCAGCGCGTCGGTGTCCGGCCAGAAGCCGACGGCCAGGCCGGCGGCGTAGGCGGCGCCGAGGCAGGTGGTCTCGGCCACCATCGGGCGCACCACGGGTGCGTCGAGGGCGTCCGAGAGGGTCTGCATCAGCAGGTTGTTGGAGGTCATTCCGCCGTCGACCTTGAGCGCGGTCAGCTCGACGCCGGAGTCCTTGGTCATCGCGTCGACGATCTCGCGGGTCTGCCAGGCGGTGGCCTCCAGCACGGCCCGCGCGATGTGCGCCTTGGTGACGTAGCGGGTCAGGCCCGCGATCACGCCGCGCGCGTCGTCGCGCCAGTACGGGGCGAACAGCCCGGAGAACGCGGGCACGAAGTACGCGCCGCCGTTGTCGTCCACCGAGCTGGCCAGGGTCTCGATCTCGGCGGCGCTGTTGATCAGCCCCATCTGGTCGCGCATCCACTGCACCAGCGAACCGGTGACCGCGATGGAGCCCTCCAGGGCGTACACCGGCTTCTGGTCGCCGATCCGGTAACCGACGGTGGTCAGCAGGCCGTTGTAGGAGTTGACCGGCTTGTCGGCGGTGTTCATCAGCAGGAAGGTGCCGGTGCCGTACGTGGACTTGGCCTCGCCCTCGGCGAAACAGGTCTGGCCGAACAGGGCCGCCTGCTGGTCGCCGAGCGCGGAGGCGACGGGCACGCCCTGGAGGACGCCCTCGGCGGTGCGCCCGTACACCTCGGCGGAGGAGCGGATCTTCGGCAGCACGGCGGCCGGGATCTCCATCGACGTCAGGATCTTCTGGTCCCAGTCGAGGGTGTGCAGGTTCATCAGCATGGTGCGGGAGGCGTTGGTGACGTCGGTGACGTGCACGCCGCCGTTGACCCCGCCGGTCAGGTTCCAGATGACCCAGGAGTCCATGGTGCCGAAGAGGATGTCGCCCGACTCGGCGCGCTCGCGCAGCCCGTCGACGTTGTCGAGCAGCCAGCGGATCTTGGGTCCGGCGAAGTAGGACGCCAGGGGGAGGCCCGTCTCGCGGCGGAAGCGGTCCTGGCCGACGTTGCGGCCCAGCTCCCGGCAGAGCGCGTCGGTGCGGGTGTCCTGCCAGACCAGCGCGTTGTGCACCGGCTCGCCGGTGTTCTTGTCCCACAGCAGGGTGGTCTCGCGCTGGTTGGTGATGCCGATCGCCTTGACGTCGGCGGAGGTGATCCCGGCCTTGGTGATCGCGCCGGTCACGACCTCCTGCACGTTCTGCCAGATCTCGGTCGCATTGTGTTCGACCCAGCCCGGCTTGGGGAAAATCTGTTCGTGCTCCTTCTGGTCGACCGAGACGATGCGCCCGTCCCGGTCGAAGACGATGCAGCGGCTGGACGTGGTGCCCTGGTCGATGGCGGCGATGAACGGACCGTGTCCGTGGGAGGAGGCGCTCGTGGTGTGGGTGTCGGTCATGGTGGGTTGCTCTCCTGCGAGTCCGATGGGGTGGGGGCTAGGCGAAGGCGATCTCGTAGATGCCGCCGGCGATGGCTCCACCGAGGAGCGGGCCGACGACGGGGATCCAGGCGTAGCCCCAGTCCGACCCGCCCTTGTTGGGCAGCGGCAGGAGGGCGTGCACGATGCGCGGGCCCAGGTCACGTACCGGGTTGATGGCGTAGCCGGTCGGGCCGCCGAGCGAGAGGCCGATGCCGACCACGACCAGGGCGGTGATCAGGACGCCGATCACGCCCAGGCCCTTGCCCTCGCCGTTCAGGCCCTGGGTGAGGATGGCGAGGACCAGCACGACGGTGGCGATGATCTCGGTGACCAGGTTCTGGGCGGTGTTCCGGATCTCCGGGCCGGTGGAGAAGATCCCCAGCACCGGGCCCGCGGCGCCCGCCTGGGCGGCGTCGGCCTTCTTCGTGTCCTGGGCGCCCGGACCGCCGACCACCGCGCGGTCGGTGAGGTGCGCCTGGAAGTGGCCCACGTAGGCGAACCACACCAGGACCGCGCCGATCATGGCGCCGAGGATCTGCCCGAGGAAGTAGATCGGTACGTCGCCCCACTCGGTGCCGCCCGAGATCGCGAGACCGAGCGTCACCGCCGGGTTGAGGTGCGCCCCGGAGAGCGGCGCCGAGATGTACGCGCCCGTGAGGACGGCGAAGCCCCACCCGAAGGTGATCGCCAGCCATCCCGCGTCGAACGCCTTGGATCGCTTCAAGAGAACGCCTGCGACGACACCACAGCCGAGCAGGGTGAGCACGGCGGTACCGATGGTCTCGCCGATGAAGATGTCGGAGCTGGACACCCGCGACTCCTTTGTCCTTCGTCCAGGGGAAGGCGAACCCCCGGTCCCGCCGGAGATCCGCGCCCTCATGGGAGGGCGTTGGTCGGCCCGCGGCGAGTCCACCATAGCGAATATTGTCGTCAGGTGTTCGACAATGCCGACCGATGAACGGCAGTTTTCTTCACGGCGAAGACCCCGTCAAGGGTCGTGTGGAGGAAAACTCGGGAGGATGTGAAACCGTGATGAGGGACCATAGACCTGGCCAAAGGTCCTGGTCAGGACGGGCGATCAGGCTCCCGGTCCAGGTGGGACGCGCTCCGGTCCGGGGTCGGGGCGGGGTCTTCCGGGAGGGGTCGGGGTCAGAACCGTCCCGCGCCCAGATCGCGGGAGACCGCCCGCGCGCAGTCCCGTACGGCGGCGATCAGCTCCGAGCGCAGCTCCCCGTCCTCGCACACCCGCTCCACCGCGCCCGTGATCCCCACCGCCCCCACCGGCAGCCGCCGCCGGTCGTGCACCGGGGCCGCGACCGACGCGACGCCCTCCCAGGTCTCCTCCACGTCCGAGCCCCAGCCGCGCGCCCGCGTGAGCGCGAGGACGCCCTCGAACGCGTCCGTCTCGGTCACCGTGCGCTTGGTGAACGGCTTCCGGTCGCCCTCGGCCGCCTCGCTGTGCGCCACCGGGTCGTACGCGGACAGCACCTTGCCCAGCGCGGTGGAGTGCAGCGGCTGCATGGCGCCGACCTCCAGCACCTGACGGCTGTCGTCCGGCCGGAAGACATGGTGGACGATGAGGACGCCCTGCTGGTGCAGCACGCCGAGGTAGACGCTCTCGCCGCTGGAGCGCGCCAGGTCGTCCGTCCACACCAGGGCGCGGGCGCGCAGCTCGTGGACGTCCAGATAACTGTTGCCCAGCCGCAGGAGCTCGGCGCCCAGCTGGTAGCGGCCCGAGTTCTCGTCCTGCTCGACGAACCCCTCCTGCTGGAGGGTGCGCAGGATGCCGTGGGCGGTCCCCTTGGCGAGCCCGAGGGTGGAGGCGATGTCGGACAGTCCCAGCCGGCGCTCGCCGCCGGCGAGCAGGCGTAGCATCGCGGCAGCGCGCTCCAACGACTGGATGTTCCGTGCCATCGCCAACCTCCTGACTGCGGTTCGACAATGCTGAACACTATCGGTCCATGCCGACTCCGCGGTACACACAGCCAAACGTAAACGATCACCAGTCCGCGGCGGCCGACCGGAGGATGTGAGTCCGGGTGCTGGGACGGCCCCCTGCGCTCTTGCCCCCGGCAGCTAGGCTGGCCTGGTGCGCCCTTGCCAAGTGAGGGCGCAAAGCCGACAGCCGTCGCACTCCAGGGAGCACATCCATGGCCTCGCACACGTCATCGTCCGCATCCGCCGCCCGAATCGACGCCCTCCGCGAGGCACTCGCCTCCCGCGTGGTGGTCGCCGACGGTGCGATGGGCACGATGCTCCAGGCGCAGGACCCCAGTCTCGACGACTTCCAGCAGCTCGAGGGCTGCAACGAGATCCTCAACATCACCCGCCCCGACATCGTCCGCTCGGTCCACGAGGCGTACTTCGCGGTGGGCGTGGACTGTGTCGAGACGAACACCTTCGGCGCCAACCACGCGGCGCTGGGCGAGTACGACATCCCCGAGCGGGTCTACGAGCTGTCCGAGGCGGGCGTCCGGATCGCCCGCGAGGTGGCCGACGAGTTCGCCGCCGACGGGCGCCACCGCTGGGTGCTCGGCTCGATGGGCCCCGGAACCAAGCTCCCCACCCTCGGCCACGCCCCGTACACCACGCTGCGCGACGCCTACCAGCAGAACGCCGAAGGCATGATCGCCGGTGGTGCGGACGCCCTCCTGGTCGAGACCACCCAGGACCTGCTCCAGACCAAGGCCGCGATCCTCGGCGCCCGCCGCGCCCTGGACGCCACCGGCGCGGGCCTCCCCATCATCTGCTCGGTCACCGTCGAGACCACCGGCACCATGCTGCTGGGCTCCGAGATCGGCGCGGCGCTGACCGCCCTGGAACCGCTCGGCATCGACATGATCGGCCTCAACTGCGCCACCGGCCCGGCCGAGATGAGCGAGCACCTCCGCTACCTCGCCCGCCACTCGCGCGTGCCGCTGTCCTGCATGCCGAACGCGGGCCTGCCGGTGCTCGGCAAGGACGGCGCCCACTACCCGCTCACCCCGTCCGAGCTGGCCGATGCCCAGGAGACCTTCGTCCGCGAGTACGGCATGTCGCTGGTCGGCGGCTGCTGCGGCACCACGCCCGAGCACCTGCGCCAGGTCGTCGAGCGGGTCCGCGACCTGACCCCGGCCACGCGCGAGCCGCGCCCCGAGCCGGGCGCGGCCTCGCTGTACCAGACGGTCCCGTTCCGTCAGGACACCTCGTACCTGGCCATCGGCGAGCGGACGAACGCCAACGGGTCGAAGAAGTTCCGCGAGGCCATGCTGGACGGCCGCTGGGACGACTGCGTGGAGATGGCCCGCGAGCAGATCCGCGAGGGCGCCCACCTGCTCGACCTGTGCGTCGACTACGTCGGCCGCGACGGCGTCGCCGACATGCAGGAGCTGGCCGGCCGCTTCGCCACCGCCTCCACCCTGCCGATCGTGCTGGACTCCACCGAGGTGGACGTCATCGAGGCGGGCCTCGAGAAGCTGGGCGGCCGCGCGGTCATCAACTCGGTCAACTACGAGGACGGCGACGGCCCCGAGTCCCGCTTCGCCAAGGTCACCCGGCTCGCCCGCGAGCACGGCGCCGCGCTGATCGCGCTGACCATCGACGAGGAGGGCCAGGCGCGCACGCCGGAGAAGAAGGTCGAGATCGCCCAGCGGATCATCGCCGACCTCACCGGCAACTGGGGCATCCACGAGTCCGACATCCTCATCGACACCCTGACCTTCACCATCTGCACCGGGCAGGAGGAGTCCCGCAAGGACGGCATCGCCACCATCGAGGCGATCCGCGAGCTCAAGCGCCGCCACCCGGACGTGCAGACCACGCTGGGCCTGTCGAACATCTCCTTCGGCCTCAACCCGGCCGCCCGCATCCTGCTCAACTCCGTCTTCCTGGACGAGTGCGTCAAGGCCGGGCTGGACTCGGCGATCGTCCACGCGAGCAAGATCCTGCCGATCGCGCGGTTCGACGACGAGCAGGTCACCACGGCCCTCGACCTGATCTACGACCGCCGCGCCGAGGGCTACGACCCGCTCCAGAAGCTGATGGCGCTCTTCGAGGGCGCCACCGCCAAGTCCCTCAAGGCGGGCAAGGCCGAGGAACTGGCCGCCCTGCCGCTGGACGAGCGCCTCCAGCGGCGCATCATCGACGGCGAGCGCAACGGCCTGGAGGCCGACCTCGACGAGGCGCTCCAGGAGCGCCCGGCGCTGGAGATCGTCAACGAGACGCTGCTGGCGGGCATGAAGGTCGTCGGCGACCTGTTCGGCTCCGGCCAGATGCAGCTGCCGTTCGTCCTCCAGTCCGCCGAGGTGATGAAGACCGCGGTGGCCCACCTGGAGCCGCACATGGAGAAGTCCGACGACGAGGGCAAGGGCACCATCGTGCTCGCCACCGTCCGCGGCGACGTCCATGACATCGGCAAGAACCTCGTGGACATCATCCTGTCCAACAACGGCTACAACGTGGTCAACCTCGGCATCAAGCAGCCGGTCTCCGCGATCCTGGACGCCGCCCAGGAGCACCGCGCCGACGTCATCGGCATGTCCGGCCTGCTGGTGAAGTCCACGGTGATCATGAAGGAGAACCTGGAGGAGCTGAACCAGCGCAGCCTGGCCGCCGACTACCCCGTCATCCTCGGCGGCGCCGCCCTCACCCGCGCCTACGTCGAACAGGACCTCCACGAGATCTACGAGGGCGAGGTCCGCTACGCCCGCGACGCCTTCGAGGGCCTGCGCCTCATGGACGCCCTCATCGCCGTCAAGCGCGGCGTCCCCGGCGCGGAGCTGCCCGCCCTCAAGCAGCGCCGGGTGCCCAAGCGGGACGCGGCCCTGAGCGACCCGGAGCCGGAGGGCCCGTCGCGCTCGGACGTCGCCACCGACAACCCGGTGCCCACCCCGCCCTTCTGGGGCACCCGCGTCGTCAAGGGCATCCAGCAGGTCGACTACGCCTCCTGGCTGGACGAGGGCGCGCTGTTCAAGGGCCAGTGGGGGCTCAAGGAGGCCCGCACCGGCGACGGGCCGAGCTACGCGGAGCTGGTGGAGTCCGAGGGCCGCCCGCGGCTGCGCGGCTGGCTGGACAAGCTGCGTACGGAGAACCTGCTGGAAGCCGCCGTGGTCTACGGCTACTTCCCCTGCGTCTCCAAGGGCGACGACCTCGTCCTGCTCAACGAGGACGGCAGCGAGCGCACCCGCTTCACCTTCCCGCGCCAGCGCCGGGGCCGCCGGCTGTGCCTGGCGGACTTCTTCCGGCCCGAGGAGTCCGGCGAGACCGATGTGGTCGGCCTCCAGGTCGTCACCGTCGGCTCGAAGATCGGCGAGGCGACCGCGGACCTGTTCGCCGCCGACTCCTACCGCGACTACCTGGAGCTGCACGGGCTGTCCGTACAGCTCGCCGAGGCGCTCGCCGAGTACTGGCACGCCCGGGTCCGGTCCGAGCTGGGCTTCGCGGGGGAGGATCCCGGCGACATCGAGGACATGTTCGCGCTGAAGTACCGCGGCGCGCGCTTCTCGCTCGGCTACGGCGCCTGCCCGGACCTGGAGGACCGGGCGAAGATCGCCGAACTGCTGGAGCCGGAGCGGATCGGGGTGAAGCTCTCCGAGGAGTTCCAGCTGCACCCCGAGCAGTCGACCGACGCGATCGTCATCCATCACCCGGAGGCGAAGTACTTCAACGCCCGGTAACCGGCGGGCGCCCGACAGGAGGCGCCGCGACGCGCCGCGTCGTAGACTGGTCGATCCGGTAGAGGCCGGTCGTCTTCCACATTGTGGAAGGGGGCCGGCCTTCGTGCCCCGTATCCGGAGGTGTTTGGATGACCAGCAGCATCCCCGCCGTCGCCACCCGTACGGCCGAAGGCTCCGCCCTCCAGGCGGTCCTGCTCGACATGGACGGCACCCTGGTGGACACCGAGGACATCTGGTGGGACGCGGAAGTGTCGATCTTCGCCGAGCTGGGCCACGCCCTCGCCGAGGAGTACCGCCAGGTGGTGGTCGGCGGCCCGATGGCCCGCAGCGCCTCGTTCCTCATCGAGGCCACCGGCGCCGACATCGCGCTCGCCGAGCTGACCGGCCTGCTGAACAGCCGCTTCACCGAGCTGCTCGACGGCACCGTGCCCATGCTGCCCGGCGCGCGCCGGCTGCTCACCGAGCTGGGCGCGCACGGGGTGCCGACCGCCCTGGTCTCCGCCTCGCACCGCCGGGTGATGGACCGGCTGCTGCGGTCGATCGGCCCGGAGAACTTCGCGCTGACGGTCGCGGGCGACGAGATCGGCCGTACCAAACCGCACCCCGACCCGTATCTGTTCGCCGCCGCGGGGCTGGCCGCCGACCCGGCGCGGTGCGTGGTCATCGAGGACACGGCGACCGGGGTACGGGCCGCCGAGGCGGCCGGGTGCCGGGTACTGGCGGTGCCCTCCCTCGTGCCGATCGAGCCCGCGGCGGGCCGCACGGTCGTCGGATCGCTGGAAGAAGTCGATCTTCCATTTCTGCGCGGCCTGGTCACAGGAATGCACTGATCGGGCACTGAGCGTATGTCTGTAAATTGCAGACTGAATAAGGCGCTCCCCGTTTTTGTGCGGCGGCAGCGGCATTCCGGGCGTGATGTTTGTCACTGCATATGCCGTCGACAGATGGGGTGGGTATCTGCTGCGCGTCCTGTTTGATGCGATGTGGGCGCGCCCTTGTGTCCGGATTGATGACATGCCGTACGAAACGCGACCGCGTTCGAATATCGGGCGGACCTTTCGCGTTATCGGTGCGTGATATCGCCTCAACTTCGTTGTGTCTGAGCATGGCTGGCGCCTCGGACTAATCTCGTCGCGAGTGGTTGATCGATCGCAGGGAGACTCCCGACAATGAAGCGCAAGTCGCTCGCGCTGCCGGCCGTGGCGGGCCTACTGACGTCAGCGCTCACCGCATGCGGTGGACCCGACGGCTCGGGCGCTGACGACGGCGCCATCGTCCTGGGGAGTACGGACCGGATCGAGGCATCCAAGGCGGCGCCCGCCCCGCTGGACCCCGCCCAGGCATACGACTTCGCCTCGTGGAGCGTGCTCCACAACACCTTCCAGACGCTGATGCGGCTGCCCCGCTCGGGAACCGAGCCGATACCCGACGCCGCGCAGAAGTGCGGCTTCCAGGACCGGCAGAGCGAGCAGTACCGCTGCACCCTGCGCAGCGGGCTGAAGTTCTCAGGCGGCCACGCGCTCACCTCCGAGGACGTCAAGTTCTCCCTCGACCGGATGCTGCGCATCAAGGACCGCAACGGCCCGGTCTCCCTGCTCTCCAACGTCGACAAGGTGGAGACCCCGACCTCCCGCGAGGTCGTCATCCACCTCCGCGCGCCCGACGCGACCTTCCCGTCCAAGCTCACCACCCCGGCCGCGGCCATCCTGGACGCCGAGGCCTACCGGGGGAACGCGCTGCGCAAGGGCTTCAGCCTCGTCGGCTCGGGCCCGTACCAGGCGAAGACCGAGGTACGCGACGACCGGCTGGTGAAGGTGCTCTTCACCAAGAACCCGAACTACCGGGGCGATGTGGAGCCGGACAGCAACAAGGTCGAGATGCGGTTCTTCGACTCCGCACCGGCCATGGAGAAGGCGCTGGCCAAGGGCGACATCGACGTGGTGCACCGCGGCTTCTCGCCCGGCCAGATCGACGAGCTCAACAAGGGCGAGGTCGAGGGCGTCCGGCTCTTCGAGTCCTCCGGCCAGGGCATCCGCTACCTCGTCTTCGACACCGAAGCCCCGGTGGTCGGCACCAAGGCCGTACGGCAGGCCATCGCCCATCTGGTGGACCGGCAGGCGCTGGTGCGCGACGTCTACAAGCGGACCGCCGAGCCCCTCTACTCGCTGATCCCGAACAACGTCACCTCGCACACCAACTCGTTCTACAACGAGTACGGCGACCCCGACCCCGGCGCGGCCCGCACCGCCCTGCGCAACGCCGGGGTCAGCACCCCGGTGAAGCTGACCCTGACGTACACGACCGACCACTACGGTCCGGAGACGGCCCAGGAGTTCAAGGAGCTCCGGAGCCAGCTCAACCGCAGCGGTCTCTTCAAGGTCAAGATCAAGGGCGTCCGCTGGACCGAGTTCCGCCCCAACCTCCCCAAGCGCGCGTACGCCGCCTACGGCATGGGGTGGCTGCCGGACTTCCCGGACCCGGACAACTACATCGCGCCCTTCCTGACCAAGGACAACTTCCTCAACTCGCCCTACCGCGACAGCGCCGTGCAGGGCGAGCTGATCCCGCGGACCCGGCAGGAGAGCCAGCGCACCCGCGCGGCCGGAGACTTCCAGACCATCCAGAACACCGTCGCCGACGATGTGCCCTATCTGCCGCTGTGGCAGGGGAACACCTATGTGGCGGCCCGAGAGAACATCACCGGGGCCGAATACGCATTCGACTCCTCGACCATGCTTCAGCTCTGGGAGCTGGGTCGGGGAGCCAACAGCTGACGCAACGCCAGACGGGGGCCGGATAACGAGACGACGAAACTGTGAGGAAACCACCCGTGAGGAAACGTGACCAGTGGCTGGCAGCTCCCCTTGGAGCGGGACTTGCCGCCGCCCTGCTCACCGGCTGTGGGAGCGAGGACGGGGACACCGCGGGCAGCGGTGAGCACGTCGTCATGGGAATGTCGGACGAGGTGCTGGCAACCGACCCGGCATCCGGCTACGACCCGGGCTCCTGGCTGTTGTTCAACAACGTGTTCCAGTCGCTGCTGAGCTTCCCCAAGGGCGGCACCACCCCGCAGCCCGAGGCGGCGGAGAAGTGCGGCTTCAAGGACAACTCCAGCCAGGTCTTCACCTGCACCCTGCGGAACGACCTGAAGTTCTCCAACGGACATCCGCTGACCTCCGAGGACGTCAAGTTCTCGTTCGAGCGCACCATGCGGATCAACGACGAGAACGGCCCGGCGGTGATGCTCGCCAGCATCGGGAACATCAAGACCCCGGACGAGCGGACCGTCGTCTTCAACCTGAAGACCCCGGACGCCACCTTCCCGCAGAAGATCGCCTCCGGCGCCGGGTCCATCGTGGACCACAGCGCATACCCGGCCGACAAGCTGCGCACCGACAACAAGGCGGTCGGCTCCGGCGTCTACAAGCTGGACTCCTTCAGCAAGAAGGAGGCGGACTTCTCCGTCAACGGCCAGTACAAGGGCCCCGCCGAGGCCCAGAACACCGGCATGACCCTGAAGTTCTTCCAGGGCCGTCAGCAGCAGCTGAAGGACGCCGTCCAGAACGGCGACGTGGACCTGGCCTACCGCGGGCTGGCCATGAAGGACCTGGCCGACCTCCAGGCCGAGTCCCTCAGCGGCGGCAAGAACCTCAACGTCGTCGAGGGCACCGGCGCCGAGGTCCAGCACCTGGTCTTCAACATGAAGGACCCGGTCGCCGGAAAGCTCGGCGTGCGCAAGGCCATGGCGTACCTCCTCGACCGCTCCACCCTGGTCCGGGACGTCTACAAGCGCACCGCCGAGCCGCTGTACTCGGTCGTCCCCGCCGGCATCACCGGCCACAACACGGCCTTCTTCGACAAGTACGGCGACCGGCCGCAGCCGGAGAAGGCCGAGCAGGCGCTGCGCGACGAGGGCATCACCGACAAGGTCAAGCTCACCCTGTGGGGCACCCCGATCCGCTACGGCCCCGGCACCGTCCCGGGCCTGCACGAGATCGCCAAGCAGCTCAACGCCAGCGGACTGTTCGACGTCGACGTGAAGAGCACCGACGTCGCCACCTACGAGAAGGGCGTGGCCCAGGGGGACTACCCCGTCTACGTCAAGGGCTGGGTGCCCGACTACCCCGACCCGGACAACTTCGTCGCCCCGTTCTTCGGCACCGACAACGTCCTGGCCAACCACTACACCCAGGCGCAGCTCACCGGGCAGCTCATCCCGGCCACCGCGGGCCAGCCCAGCCGCGCGGCCACGGTCGGCGACTTCCAGAAGATACAGAACCTGGTCGCCGACGACGTGCCGATGCTGCCGCTGTGGCAGGGCAAGCAGTACGCGGTGGCCCAGGAGTCCATCTCCGGGCTCCAGTGGACCCTGGACGCCTCGACGGTCTTCCGCTTCTGGGAGATCAAGAAGTCGCCCACGGACTGACGCCCGGTCCCTCCCCGGCGCGCGCCTGATGCCTACTGCGCGCCGGGGCGGACCAGCCCGCTCTCGTACGCGTACACCGCGGCCTGCACCCGGTCCCGCAGCCCCAGCTTGGTCAGCACATGGCCCACATGCGTCTTGACCGTCGTCTCGCTCACGAACAGATCCGCCGCGATCTCCGCGTTCGACAGCCCCCGGGCCACCAGCTTCAGCACCTCGACCTCGCGCTCGGTGAGCGTGTGCAGGGTGTCCGGAACCGGCTCCTCACCCGACGGCAGATGCCCCGCGTACTTGTCGAGCAGTCGGCGCGTGATGCTCGGCGCCAGCATCGCCTCGCCCGCCGCCACCACCCGGATGGCCTGCACCAGCTCGGTGGCCGGCGCGTCCTTCAACAGAAAGCCGCTGGCCCCGGCGCGCAGCGCCTCCACCACGTACTCGTCGAGGTCGAAGGTGGTCAGCACCAGCACCTTCGCCGGACCGTCCCGCCCGGGACCGGTGATCTGCCGGGTCGCCTCCACCCCGTCCATCCGCGGCATCCGGATGTCCATCAGCACCACGTCGGGCTGGAGCGCCCGCACCTGGTCGAGGGCCTGAAGCCCGTCCCCCGCCTCGCCGACGACCGCCAGATCCTGCTCCGCCTCCAGGATCATCCGGAATCCGGTGCGCAGCAGCGGTTGATCATCGACCAGTAGGACGCGGATCGCCACGGGATCTCCTTCGCTAGACCGCGTCCATTCTGCCGGAGCCGTCACCCCCGGAGGGAGCGGGGGACAGAGGCGGGGACTGGGCCGGGACCACGGGCAGTGGATACACCGGGGGAGTGCCACCGAATTCCGGACAGTGCGCCTGGTGGTCGCACCAGCCGCACAGCTTGGTCCGGCGCGGCAGGAAGTCCCCCGACTCCGTGGCCAGCCGGATCGCCTCCCACAGGGCCAGCACCTTGCGCTCCACCCCGAGCAGATCCCGCTCCTCCGGGTCGTACGTCAGCACATCGCCGCTGCCCAGGTAGACCAGCTGGAGCCGGCGCGGCACCGTGCCGCGCAGGCGCCACAGCACCAGCGCGTAGAACTTCATCTGGAACAGCGCCTCGCCCGCGTAACTCGGCGCGGGCGCCTTCCCCGTCTTGTAGTCGACGATCCGTACGTCCCCGGTGGGCGCGATGTCCACCCGGTCGATGATCCCGCGCAGCGTCAGCCCCGACTCCAGCGCGGTCTCCACGAACAGCTCCCGCTCGGCGGGCTCCAGCCGGGTCGGGTCCTCCAGCGAGAACCACCCCTCCACCAGCTTCTCCGCCCCCGCCAGCCACTCGGCCAGCCGCTCCGGGGACTCCGCGCCGTCCTCCTCCTGGAACAGCTCCGCCAGCTCCGGCTTGGCCGCCACCAGCCGCTCCCACTCGCCCGGCACCATCGCCCGAGCGCGCGGCGCGGTGCGCTCCGCCGCGGGCGCGTCGAACAGCCGCTCCAGCACCGCGTGCACCACCGTGCCCCGCGTCGCGGCGGCGCTCGGCTTCTCCGGCAGTTTGTCGATCACCCGGAAGCGGTACAGCAAGGGGCACCGCATGAAGTCGGCCGCACGGGACGGCGAGAGCGACGCGGCGCGGCCGGACTGCGGTGCCCCGTCCGCCTGTTCGGGCTGCCCTGAGGTGATTCCCATGGCGAAGACCCTACGACCCGCCACCGACAGCCGGACGCATACCATCGACGTCCGAGCCCCTCGCACTGCATGATCGTGGGGACCGTATCAAAACAGGGTGCGACGGACGCATCCGACGAGGGGACACCGTGGACAACAGCGGGCAGCGGCAGTCCGGCGACGGGGGAGCGGACCGCACGACCGAGCCCGAGGCGGACAAGCCGCGCCGCCCACGCGAGACGGGCGGCGGCATCCTGATGGGGCGCCCCTTCGGCGTACCCGTCTACGTCTCGCCCAGCTGGTTCCTCGTGGCCGCCCTCATCACCTGGGTCTTCGGCGGCCAGCTGGAGCGGGTGCTGCCGGAGCTGGGCGCCGCCCGCTATCTGGTGTCGCTCTTCTTCGCGGTCGCCTTCTACGCCTCCGTCCTGGTCCACGAGCTGGCCCACACCGTGGCCGCCCTGCGCTTCAAGCTGCCGGTCCGCCGGATCCAGCTCCAGTTCTTCGGCGGCGTCTCGGAGATCGAGAAGGAGTCCGAGACCCCCGGCCGGGAGTTCGTCCTCGCCTTCGTCGGCCCGCTGCTCTCCCTGGTCCTCTCCGGGGTCTTCTACCTCGGCATGCTGGTCGTGGAGCCCGACTCGGTCCCCGGGGTGCTGCTCGCCGGGCTGATGATCTCCAACCTCATCGTGGCCGCCTTCAACCTGCTGCCCGGCCTTCCGCTGGACGGCGGGCGGATGCTGCGGGCCGTCGTCTGGAAGATCAGCGGCAAGCCCATGGCCGGCACCGTCGCCGCCGCCTGGACCGGCCGGGCGCTCGCCGTCGCCGTCCTGGTGGGCCTGCCGCTGCTCACCCAGGCGGGCGGCCTCGGCGGGGAGCCGAAGGACTTCGGCAGCGTCGACTCGCTCACCGACGCGCTGCTCGCCGCCATACTGGCCGCGATCATCTGGACCGGCGCGGGCAACAGCCTGCGCATGGCCCGGCTGCGCGAGCGCCTGCCGGACCTGCGCGCCCGCAACCTCACCCGGCGCGCCGTGCCCGTCGCGGCCGACACCCCGCTGTCCGAGGCGCTGCGGCGGGCCAACGAGGCGGGGGCGCGCGCCCTGGTCGTGGTGGACGGCCACGGCGCCCCGACCGCCGTGGTGCGGGAGGCGGCCATCGTCGGGGTCCCGGAGCACCGGCGCCCCTGGGTCGCGGTCAGCGGCCTCGCCCAGGACATCAAGGACGGCATGCGGGTCTCCGCCGAGCTGACCGGCGAGGAGCTGCTGGACACCCTGCGCGCCACCCCCGCGACCGAGTACCTGGTGGTGGAGGAGACGGGCGAGATCTACGGCGTGCTCTCCACGGCCGACGTCGAGCGCGCCTTCGTCAACGCCATGGCGCGCACCCCGACTGCCTGATGTGAGGCTCGCTCGCCTCCGGGCGCTCGGGTCCCCTGCCGACGCTCCTCGACACTGCGCTCTGTCGCTCGTACCTCGCTCCGACGCTTGGTCTCGTCACTTTCGGCAGGAGCGCGCCCTTTGGCGCTCGCCTGAGGGCCTCGGGCGGCTGCCCTCGGGTGCCCGTGAGGCCCGCCGTCCCGGGCAGGCTCCCGCTGCCGGTAGGCTGTTCACATGTCCGAACCGACCGGTGCCGCCCGCCGTCGCGGGCCCTTCCAGGTCGGGGACCAGGTCCAGCTCACCGACCCCAAGGGACGCCACTACACGTTCACGCTCGAAGCCGGGAAGAACTTCCACACCCACAAGGGATCCTTCCCCCATGACGAGCTGATCGGCGCCCCCGAGGGAACTGTCGTGCGCACCACGGGAAACGTCGCGTACCTCGCGCTGCGTCCCCTGCTCCCCGACTATGTCCTGTCCATGCCACGCGGTGCCGCCGTGGTCTACCCCAAGGACGCGGGGCAGATCCTGGCGATGGCCGACATCTTCCCCGGCGCACGCGTCGTCGAGGCGGGCGTCGGCTCCGGCTCGCTCTCCACCTTCCTGCTGCGGGCCATCGGCGACCAGGGCATGCTGCACTCCTACGAGCGCCGGGCCGACTTCGCCGAGATCGCCTCCCAGAACGTCGAGCGCTACTTCGGCGCCCCGCACCCCGCCTGGCGGCTGACCGTCGGCGACCTCCAGGACAACCTGTCCGACACCGACGTCGACCGCGTCATCCTGGACATGCTCGCCCCCTGGGAATGCCTGGAAGCGGTGTCCAAGGCGCTCGTGCCCGGCGGCATCCTGTGCGCCTACGTCGCCACCACCACCCAGCTGGCCCGCACCGTGGAGTCCATCCGCGAACACGGCACGTTCAACGAACCGTCCGCCTGGGAGACCATGGTCCGCACCTGGCACGTCGAGGGCCTCGCCGTACGCCCCGACCACCGGATGATCGGCCACACCGGCTTCCTCCTCACCGCCCGCCGCCTCGCCGACGGCGTGGAGCCGCCGCTGCGCCGCCGCCGGCCCGCCAAGGGCGCGTACGGCGACGACTACCCCGGCTACGGCAGCGGGAAGGACACCGGCACCCCGGACGGCAAGCGCGGCGCCTCCGGCGGTCAGGACGCGGCCGACCGCGGCTGAACCCCGCCAACCACTCGGCGCGGCCACCGACTTCCCCCGTGCGGGGCGGTGGCCGCGCCGGTGTGAGATGTGGCACGATGCGGAGCACCCCCTCCGCCGCAGCCATCTCATGGAGTCGTCCCGCGTGCAGTCTCTGGGCCCGGATCTCGCGCACACCCGCCCCCGCCTCGGGCACTGGATCGCGACCGCGGCCGCCGTGGCCGCCGTCGTCGCCGGAGCGTCGGCCTTCCAGCCCTCCGACGCCAAGGCCACCTCGGCCCCCACCACCCTCTCCGCGCCCAGCACCGGCGGCCTGCCGGCCGCACAGGCCCCCGACCCGCGCGCCGCGCACTACCCGATGGACTGCGGCCGGGCCCGCCCCGGAGTGGTGGACCGGGCCTCGGGAGACCTCGACGGCGACGGGCGGCCGGAAACGGTCGCCGTGGTGCGCTGCGAGACTGCGGCCGGCAACCCGCCCAGCGGCCTCTACGTGCTCGCGCAGCCGACCCGCAAGGGCGCGGCCCCCCGGATCGTGGCGACCTTCGTCGATCCGAAGGAGGGGATGAGTGTCCAGGATTTCGCGGTGCGCGGAACGAAGGTTTCGGCCACTTTGCTGGGCTACTCGACCACGAAGGTGCCGCGCTGCTGTCCCGACCTCCAGCGCAAGGTCAACTGGCAGTGGAAGGACGGCGAGTTCGTCCTGAAGGCGCTGCCCGTTCCGGGGAGTGTCTGACCGGTCACGCGGCGTTCCCCTCCGCGCCCCGGCCGCGCGGCGCTTGGCGCTACTCGGCGTCCGGGCCGTACACCTCGACCTTGTCCGCGGCACGCCGCACATGGATGCAGTCGCCCGGGCACTCCTTGGCCGAATCCACGACCTCGGTGAGCAGCGGCAGCGGCACCTTGGTGGTCGCGCCCTTGTCCTGGAGAAGCTCGTCGTCGGCGCTCTTGACGTAGGCTAGACCGTCGATGTCGAGTTCGAAGACCTCGGGCGCGTACTGGGCACAGATCCCATCCCCCGTGCACAGGTCCTGGTCAATCCAGACTTCAAGATCGCCGAGCTCCTCGTTCCGCACGGTGCGTCGCCTGCCGTTCCCTCGATACGCGATTCAACATTGACTAAATATCGCCAGCCCTGGCGGGTGTTGACCGGGTCGACGATACAACCGCTCGCTTTCCGATGTTGTTGGGTGGGTATTCACCTGGCGTGAGGGAGTGCGCAAGGGTGAAGATCGGACACACGCCGACCGGGTTTGTGATCTAGGGGTTTCAACCCGCACCGGCCCAGGTAGGGTCAGGAAGCGTCCAGCTCCCCTTGGAGGAGGTGAGGACCGTGGCAGCCCACGACGACGACATCAACCGCGGCATCCGGCCGGGGCGGGGGTCTGACGACCCCGCCGGTCAGGTTGCCTATCTCGAGCAGGAAATCGCCGTCCTGCGCCGCAAGCTCGCCGACTCTCCGCGTCACACGAGGATTCTCGAAGAGCGGATCGTCGAGCTGCAGACCAATCTGGCGGGAGTCTCCGCCCAGAACGAGCGGCTCGCGAACACCCTCCGTGAGGCCCGCGACCAGATCGTGGCCCTCAAGGAGGAGGTCGACCGGCTCGCCCAGCCGCCGGCCGGTTTCGGTGCCTTTCTGCAGGCGAACGAGGACGGCACAGCCGACATCTTCACCGGAGGCCGTAAACTCCGCGTGAATGTCAGCCCAAGCGTCGAGCTCGATGACCTCCGGCGAGGCCAGGAGGTCATGCTCAACGAGGCGCTCAACGTGGTCGAGGCCATGGAGTTCGAGCGCGCCGGGGACATCGTCACCCTCAAGGAGGTCCTTGAGGACGGCGAGCGGGCCCTGGTGATCGGGCACACCGACGAGGAGCGCGTGGTGCGGCTCGCCGAGCCGCTGCTGGAAACCACCATCCGCCCCGGTGACGCCCTGCTGCTGGAGCCCCGGTCCGGCTACGTCTACGAGGTCGTGCCGAAGAGCGAGGTCGAGGAACTCGTCCTCGAAGAGGTTCCGGACATCGACTACACCAAGATCGGCGGCCTGGGAAACCAGATCGAGCTGATCCGGGACGCGGTCGAGCTCCCCTACCTCTACCCCGACCTCTTCAAGGAGCACGAACTGCGGCCGCCCAAGGGCGTGCTGCTGTACGGCCCGCCCGGCTGCGGCAAGACGCTGATCGCGAAGGCCGTCGCCAACTCCCTTGCCAAGAAGGTCGCCGAAGTCACCGGCAAGCCCGCGGGGAAGAGCTTCTTCCTCAACATCAAGGGCCCCGAGCTGCTGAACAAGTACGTCGGTGAGACGGAGCGGCACATCCGGCTGGTCTTCCAGCGCGCCCGGGAGAAGGCCAGCGAGGGCACGCCGGTCATCGTCTTCTTCGACGAGATGGACTCCCTGTTCCGCACCCGCGGCTCCGGAGTCAGCTCGGACGTGGAGAACACCATCGTCCCGCAGCTGCTCTCCGAGATCGACGGTGTCGAGGGCCTGGAGAACGTCATCGTCATCGGCGCCTCGAACCGCGAGGACATGATCGACCCGGCCATCCTGCGCCCCGGCCGTCTCGACGTGAAGATCAAGATCGAGCGTCCGGACGCGGAGGCCGCCAAGGACATCTTCTCGAAGTACCTGACCGCCACCCTGCCGGTCCACACGGACGACCTCGCCGAGCACGGCGGGTCCCCCAAGGCCGCCATCGCCGGCATGATTCAGTCGGTCGTCGAGCAGATGTACGCGGAATCCGAGGAGAATCGCTTCCTGGAGGTCACTTACGCCAATGGTGACAAGGAAGTCCTCTACTTCAAGGACTTCAACTCCGGCGCCATGATCCAGAACATTGTGGACCGGGCGAAGAAGATGGCCATCAAGGCATTCCTCGACCACAACCAGAAGGGCCTTCGGGTCTCCCATCTGCTCGCCGCCTGCGTGGACGAGTTCAAGGAGAACGAGGACCTGCCGAACACCACGAACCCGGACGACTGGGCCCGCATCTCCGGTAAGAAGGGTGAGCGGATCGTCTTCATCCGCACCCTGGTCACCGGAAAGCAGGGCGCGGACACGGGACGCTCCATCGACACGGTGGCCAACACCGGTCAGTACCTGTAACACCGCTGTCCGGCTGCGGATGTCCTGGACGGGGCATCCGCAGCCGGATGCGCTTTTCGGACGGCATTCATCGTATGAGTCCTACGAGCCCCACCGGAGCAATGACTGTCATGATCTCCGCAGCACCGCACAGCCGTATCCGGCTCGCCGGTACCGCCGCGGCCCCGCGGCGCGGCGGCTCGGAGGCCGGTTGCGGACCGGAAGCGCAGCGGTACTTGAGCGCCGGCCCCGGCCTGGGGCCGCGCCGGGCAAGGAGGGCCGCATGACCGTACGGCGCGTGATGGGAATCGAGACGGAGTACGGGATCTCCGTCCCGGGGCACCCGAACGCCAATGCCATGCTCACCTCATCCCAGGTCGTCAACGCCTACGCGGCGGCGATGCACCGGGCGCGCCGCGCCCGCTGGGACTTCGAGGAGGAGAACCCGCTGCGGGACGCCCGCGGCTTCGACCTCGCACGTGAGTCCGCGGACGCCAGCCAGCTCACGGACGAGGACATCGGCCTGGCCAACGTCATCCTCACCAACGGTGCGCGGCTCTACGTCGACCACGCGCACCCCGAGTACTCCGCGCCCGAGGTCACCAACCCGCGGGACGCGGTGCTCTGGGACAAGGCGGGCGAGCGCATCATGGCCGAGGCCGCCATGCGCGCCGCCGAGCTGCCCGGCGCCCAGCCGATCCACCTGTACAAGAACAACACCGACAACAAGGGCGCGTCCTACGGCACGCACGAGAACTACCTGATGAAGCGGGAGACCCCCTTCTCGGACATCGTGCGCCACCTGACGCCGTTCTTCGTCTCCCGCCAGGTCGTCACGGGCGCCGGACGCGTCGGCATCGGCCAGGACGGGCACGAGCACGGCTTCCAGATCAGTCAGCGGGCCGACTACTTCGAGGTCGAGGTGGGTCTGGAGACCACCCTCAAGCGGCCCATCATCAACACCCGCGACGAGCCGCACGCCGACGCCGAGAAGTACCGCCGGCTCCATGTGATCATCGGCGACGCCAACCTCTCCGAGCTGTCGACCTACCTCAAGCTCGGCACCACCGCGCTGGTGCTGTCGATGATCGAGGACGGCTTCATCGCCGTGGATCTCGCGGTGGACCAGCCGGTCCGCACGCTGCACCAGGTCTCGCACGACCCGACGCTCCAGCGTCTGATCACGCTGCGCAGCGGCCGTACGCTCACCGCCGTACAGCTCCAGATGGAGTACTTCGAGCTGGCCCGCAAGTACGTCGAGGACCGCTTCGGCGCGGACGCCGACGACCAGACCCGGGACGTGCTGACCCGCTGGGAGGACGTGCTCAACCGGCTGGAGCGCGATCCGATGTCCCTGTCCGGCGAGCTGGACTGGGTGGCCAAGCGCGAGCTGCTGGAGGGCTACCGCAGGCGCGACAACCTGGAGTGGGACGCCGCCCGGCTCCACCTGGTGGACCTCCAGTACGCGGACGTACGGCCCGAGAAGGGCCTGTACAACCGGCTGGCGGCGCGCGGCAAGATGAAGCGGCTGCTGGACGACTCCGACGTGGCACGGGCCCAGAACAAGCCCCCGGAGGACACCCGCGCCTACTTCCGCGGCCGCTGCCTGGAGCAGTACGCGGACGACGTGGCCGCGGCCTCCTGGGACTCGGTGATCTTCGACCTCCCGGGTCGTGACTCTCTGCAACGGGTCCCCACGCTGGAGCCCCTCCGGGGCACCCGCAACCACGTCAAGGAACTACTGGACCGCTGCCGCACGGCCGAGGATCTGGTGCGGGTGCTGTCCGGAGGCTGAAATGGCCTCCGACCGGGAATCATCGTGGTGGCCTCCGCGCGTTGTAGCGAGTGGGAGGCCGATGTCGGACCCTGCTTGTAGGGTCTGATCTTGAGACCGATCGAATCAGCGGGCGAACCGAGCGGGGTGAGGGACATGGCGACCAAGGACACCGGCGGCGGTCAGCAGAAGGCGTCGCGCCAGACCGAGGAGGTCGAGGAGCAGGCGCAGGACGCACAGGCCGCGGAGGATCTCAAGGAGCGGCAGGAAAAGCTCTCCGACGACGTCGATTCCGTGCTGGACGAGATCGACGACGTCCTCGAGGAGAACGCGGAGGACTTCGTGCGGTCCTTCGTGCAAAAGGGCGGAGAGTAAGGCGCGTCCCCCTCCGTCCTGTGTCCTCATCGAGAGGACGCAGGACGGATGACTTCCATGGCCAGGGGTAAGGTCCGATCAGCATTTCAAGATCTGGTGGAAGGAATCGTGTGGAAGCCAACACTCGAAGCACAGGGCGTCTGCCGGCTGCCTTCCTGACGCCCGGCTCCTCGTCGTTCATGGACTTCCTCGGGACGCATCAGCCCGAGCTGCTTCCGGGGAACCGCCCGCTTCCCCCGGTGCAGGGTGCCATCGAGGCACCGCATGGCACGACGATCGTGGCGGCGACGTTCGCAGGCGGGGTCGCGCTCGCCGGTGACCGCCGCGCGACCATGGGGAACGTCATCGCGCAGCGCGACATCGAGAAGGTCTTCCCGGCG
The DNA here is from genome assembly GCF_003721215.1 of Streptomyces botrytidirepellens. Classification (NCBI taxonomy): domain Bacteria; kingdom Bacillati; phylum Actinomycetota; class Actinomycetes; order Kitasatosporales; family Streptomycetaceae; genus Streptomyces; species Streptomyces botrytidirepellens. The sequence continues at coordinate 16,646 of NZ_RIBZ01000242.1, read as the reverse complement.
GACGAGTACTCGGCCGTCGGCATCGCGGGCACGGCCGGGCTCGCCGTGGAGATGGTCAAGCTCTTCCAGCTGGAGTTGGAGCACTTCGAGAAGGTCGAGGGCACCGTCCTCTCGCTGGAGGGCAAGGCCAACCGGCTGTCGACCATGATCCGCGGCAATCTCGGCATGGCGATGCAGGGCCTGGCCGTCGTCCCGCTGTTCGCGGGCTATGACGTGGACCGGGAGAAGGGCCGCATCTTCTCCTACGACGTGACCGGCGGGCGCTCGGAGGAGCGCGGCTTCGCGGCCACCGGCTCCGGCTCGACGTTCGCTCGCGGTGCGCTCAAGAAGCTCTACCGCGAGGACCTGACGGAGGAGCAGGCCGCCACCGCCGTCATCCAGGCGCTGTACGACGCCGCGGACGACGACACGGCGACCGGTGGCCCCGATCTGGCCCGGCGCATTTATCCCATCGTCACGGTCATCACCGAGGACGGTTTCAGGAAGTTCACCGAGGACGAGGTGGCCGACATCGTCCGCGCCATCCACGAGCGGCGGCTCGAAGAGCCGGACGGCCCGCGCGCCGCCCTGCTCTGAGGGGACGGTTGACCCGGAATGCATTCGCCAATGACAGAGAGGGACGGATAGCCGGTGACCACCCCGTTCTATGTATCGCCCCAGCAGGCCATGGCCGACCGCGCGGAATACGCCCGCAAGGGCATCGCGCGCGGCCGCAGCGTGGTCGTGCTTCAGTTTACCGACGGCATCCTCTTCGTCGCCGAGAACCCGTCCCGTGCCCTGCACAAGGTCAGCGAGATCTATGACCGGATCGCCTTCGCGGCGGTCGGCAAGTACAACGAATTCGAGAATCTGCGCATCGGCGGCGTCCGCTACGCCGATCTGCGTGGCTATACCTATGACCGCGACGATGTCACGGCCCGGGGCCTCGCCAACGTCTACGCACAGACGCTGGGCACGATCTTCTCCAGCGCCGCCGAGAAGCCGTACGAGGTCGAGCTGATCGTCGCCGAGACCGGGGAGAGTCCCGCCGACGACCAGATCTACCGGCTGCCGCACGACGGCTCCATCGTGGACGAGCACGGCTCGGTCGCCGTCGGTGGCAACGCCGACCAGATCAGCAGCTATCTCGACCAGCGCCACCGGGACGGCATGACGCTGGCCGAGGCCCTCAAGCTGGCCGTCGACTCGCTGGCCCGGGACAACAACGGTGGCGAGCGCAGCCTCACCGCCGAGCAGCTGGAGGTCGCGGTCCTGGACCGCAAGCGGCCCCAGGCCCGGAAGTTCAAGCGCATCCTGGGCCGTCAGCTGGCCCGTCTCCTGGAGGATTCCGGCGCGGCGTCGGAGTCCGGCGAGGAGACGGAGGAGTCCGCGTCGGAGTCCGGCGAGTCCGGCGAGTCGTCGGAGAGCACCGAGTAGGCACCGTTCCGTCGTGATGAGCCCCGGCCGATCGGCGGCCGGGGCTCAGGCGTCAGTGCCTCATCCGTCCGAGGGCCGGGGGAGGGCGCTGGAGTCCCGTACGACCAGCTCCACGGGCAGCGTCGTGTCCCCGGTGGGCTTCCCGTCCAGGACCGCCATCAGCGCCCGCATGCCCTCCGCGCCGACCGCCTGCGCGGGCAGCCGCACGGTGGTCAGCTCCGGGTCGACCGCCGTGGCCAGCGCCAGGTCGTCGACGCCGGTGACCGACACGTCCTCCGGCACCCGCAGCCCCAGCCGCCGGGCGGCCTTGCACGCGCCCGCGGCGAGGATGTCGTCGTCGCACATCAGCGCCGTGGGCCGGGGACCGGGGCCGCCCAGCGCCCGTAGGGCCGCCCGCCGCCCCTCCTCGACGCTCAGCGCCGCGTGCTCGGTGCGCAGCACGGTGCCGGGCACCGCGTGCACCGCCCCGGCCAGGGCCCGGGCGCGTACCCGGAACGTCCAGGAGTCCACCGCCGCCGCCACATGGACGATCCGGCGGTGCCCCAGCCCCAGCAGATGCTCCGCCGCCTGCCGCATGCCGTCGCCGATGTCCAGGTTGACGGTGGAGGCGGCGGCCGGGTCGTCGGGGTCGCTGTCGAGCATCACCAGCGGCAGCCCGCCCCCGCGCACCGCGGCCAGCGCGTCGGCGGCCATCGAGGAGGCGATCACGCCGTCGAGCGAGGCCCGGGCCGAGTCGAAGGGGTCCCGGGCGGGGCCGACGCCCTCGGGGGAGGGGTAGAGCACCACGCCGAAGCCGTGGTCGGCGGCGACGCGGGCGGCGCCGGTGTAGACGTGGGCGAAGAACTCGTTGGTGAGGGCCGGGACGACGAGCAGCACGGTCCGGGTGCGGCCCAGCCGCAGGCTGCGCGCCGCCAGGTTCGGCCGGTAGCCCAGTTCGCGTGCCGCGGCCCGTACGGCGTCCGCGGTGCGCTCCGACACCCGTCCGCGCCACTTGTCGCCGAGCACGAGGGAGACGGTCGCCTGGGACACTCCGGCGCTCCGCGCCACGTCCCGGCTGGTGACCCGTGCCGCGGCCGCGGCCGGTCCGGTCCCGTGTGCCACTTCGCCTCCGCTGCGTCCGGCCCTGTACCTGTGCCTGTGTTCGCCCGCCACGGGTGGACCCGGGGCAGGCCGCCATGGTACGTATAACGGCGCGTCGTTATACGTAAAACTTGATCCATTGCCCATCAGCACATGACCCACGAGGAGGGGCAGCATGGCGGCCGGTTANCATGACCCACGAGGAGGGGCAGCATGGCGGCCGGTTACGGGGAACTGCTGCGCACCCGCCATGCGGCGCGGCTGCTCACCGGCACGCTGATCGGGCGGCTGCCGAACGCCACCGCCCCGCTCGCCGTGGTGCTCTTCGCCCGCGCCGAGGGCGGGAGCTACGCGCTCGCCGGGGCGCTCTCGGCCGTCTACGGGGTGGCCAACGCCGTCGGGCAGCCGCTGCTGGGCCGGGCGGTGGACCGCTGGGGACAGCCGCGGGTGATGCTCCCGGCCGCCGTGGTGTCCGCGCTCGGGATGGCACTGTTCGCCGTGGTGGGCCTCGATCCGCTGCCGGTGGCGTACGCCGCGATGCTCGTCGCGGGCCTGTTCACGCCCCCGCTGGAGGGCGGGCTGCGGGCCCTGTGGCCGGACGTCCTGCGCCGCTCCGACCAGGTGCACGCGGCGTACGCGCTGGACGCCGTGGCCCAGGAGGTGATGTTCGCCGTCGGCCCGCTGCTGGTCACCCTGCTGGTCGCCGGATGGTCCACGGCGGCCGCGCTGCTGGTCATCAACGCCGCCGGGGTCCTGGGCGCGCTGTCCGTCGTGGTGTCCCCGCCGTCCCGGCGGTGGCGCTCCGCGCCGCGCGAGGCGCACTGGCTGGGCGCGCTGCGTTCGTCCGGGATGCTGGTGCTGCTCGGCTCGTTCTTCTTCGTCGGGATCGCGCTCGGGGCGATCCAGGTGGCCGCCGTCGCGTACGCCGACGAGCACGGCGGCGGCCTGGTCTCCAGCTATCTGCTCTCCGCGCTCGGCGTGGGCGCGCTGGTCGGCGGTGTGGTCTACGGAGCCCGTCCGTGGGCCGGCCCGCCCGAGCGGCGGCTGCGGCTGCTGGTGGCCGCCCTGGCGGTCGGCTATGTGCCGCTGGTGCTGGTGCCGGGCGTTGCCGCGATGACGGCCCTGGCGGGCGTGGCGGGGGTGTTCCTGGCCCCGGCGCTCGCGTGTGCCTTCGTGGTCATCGACCGGCACGCCCCGGCCGGTACCGTCACCGAGGCGTTCTCGTGGCTCGTGACCACCTTCGTGGTGGGCAGCTCGGTCGGTGCGGCCGCGGCAGGACCGGCCGTGGAGCTGGGCGGCACGGGCCTCGGATTCGCCGTCCCGGGGGCCGCCGGAGTGGCCGCGCTGGTGGTCCTGCTGGCGGCCCGGAGGTACCTGGGGGAGGGGCCGCGGCGAACGCCGGATGGAGTCCGTCAGGAAAATGATCGCAGCCATGCCGCCGAACCCGGTTTCAGAGCAGGCCATCAGGCGTAATGTTCAGGCATGGACCGCCGCATTTTCGGGCTGGAGAACGAGTACGGCGTCACGTGCACATTCAGGGGACAGCGCCGGTTGTCTCCTGACGAAGTGGCGCGGTACCTCTTCCGCCGTGTCGTCTCGTGGGGCCGTAGCAGCAATGTCTTCCTGCGCAACGGCGCCCGCCTCTATCTCGACGTGGGCTCGCACCCGGAATATGCCACACCCGAGTGCGACAACGTGACCGAACTGGTCACCCACGACAAGTCCGGCGAGCGCATTCTCGAGGGTCTGCTCGTCGACGCCGAGCGCCGCCTGCACGAGGAGGGAATCGCGGGCGACGTCTATCTCTTCAAGAACAACACCGACTCGGCCGGCAACTCCTACGGCTGCCACGAGAACTATCTGGTGGCCCGGCACGGGGAGTTCTCCCGGCTCGCCGACATTCTCATCCCGTTCCTGGTGACGCGGCAGCTGCTGTGCGGAGCGGGCAAGGTGCTCCAGACCCCGCGTGGCGCGGTCTACTGCGTCAGCCAGCGCGCCGAGCACATCTGGGAGGGCGTCAGCTCGGCGACGACCCGCTCCCGGCCGATCATCAACACCCGCGACGAGCCGCACGCCGATGCCGAGCGCTACCGGCGGCTGCACGTCATCGTGGGCGACTCCAACATGTCCGAGACCACGATGCTGCTCAAGGTCGGCGCCACCGACCTGGTGCTCCGCATGATCGAGGCGGGCACGGTGATGCGCGACCTGACCCTGGAGAACCCGATCCGGGCGATCCGCGAGGTCAGCCACGACATCACCGGGCAGCGCAAGGTGCGGCTCGCCAGCGGGCGCGAGGCGTCCGCCCTGGAGGTGCAGCAGGAGTACTACGAGAAGGCCGTCGACTTCTGTGAGCGCCGGGGCATCCGCACCGGCACCGTCGAGCGGGTGCTGGAGCTGTGGGGCCGCACCCTGGAGGCGATCCGTACCGAGGAGCTGGACCGGATCGCCACCGAGATCGACTGGGTGATGAAGTACAAGCTCATCGAGCGGTACCGCGCGAAGAACAACATCACGATGTCCCATCCGCGGATCGCGCAGATGGACCTCGCCTACCACGACATCCACCGCCGCCGGGGCCTGTACTACCTGCTGGAGAAGCGCGGTCAGGCGGCCCGGGTGTGCAACGACCTGAAGATTTTCGAGGGCAAGTCGGTGCCCCCGCAGACGACCCGCGCCCGGCTGCGCGGGGACTTCATCCGCCGTGCCCAGGAGCAGCGCCGCGACTTCACCGTGGACTGGGTGCACCTCAAGCTCAATGACCAGGCGCAGCGCACCGTGCTGTGCAAGGACCCGTTCCGTTCGGTCGATGACCGGGTGGAGAAACTCATCGCCGGTATGTAGGCGGTCGCCTGAGTCGGCGTACGGCTTATGTATGACGCGGGCCCCGTGCGTTTCTCGGACGGGGCCCGCGTCACGCCGTAAAGTGGCGCGCATTGGCCATCGCAAGATCTACCTAAACGAGGACTCCGTGCGCCGACGCTCCGTACTCCTTGCCGTGCCCGCGGGCCTGCTCACGCTCGCGGGCTGCGGTGACGACCAGTCAGGATCCGACAAGGCCAAGCCCTCCCAGGAGCCGACCGGGCAGTCGCCCTCACCTGCTCCTACGGGGAAGATCGTGAGCGGGCCGGTGCCGGAGATCACCGGTGGCAAGAAGTTCGGTGAGAAGCCGAAGGTCGCCAAGGGCAGCGGGAAGCCGTCCTCCGACCTCGCGGTCAAGACGGTGATCAAGGGGGACGGGGCGAAGACGGCCAAGGGCGACTACGTCCAGGTGAACTACCTCGCCCAGATCTGGAACACCGGCAAGGTCGTGGACAACACCTACGACAAGAAGCAGACGGCCGCCTTCCCCGTGGGCAAGGGCCAGGTGCTGCCGGGCTGGGACCAGGGACTGGTGGGCCGCTCCGTCGGCAGCCGGCTGGAGCTGGCCGTTCCGCCGGCGTACGCGTACGGCAAGCAGGGCCAGCCGCAGGCGGGCATCAAGGGCACGGACACCCTGGTGTTCGTCATCGACATCGAGGGCGCCTTCAACGCCAAGAGCTCCGCCAAGGGCAAGAAGGTGGCGCAGAGCAACTTCGACCTGCCCAAGGTGTCGGACAACACCGATGGCAAGGCCCCCACCATCACCGTCCCCAAGAAGAAGGACGCGCCGAAGAAGCTCGCCTCCGAGTACGTCATCGAGGGCGACGGCCCCGAGGTCACGGCCAAGGACGCACTGCTGGTGCAGTACAAGGGCGTGCTGTGGGACGGCGGCAAGGAGTTCGACTCCACCTACAAGCGCGGCGAGCTGGCCCAGTTCTCCCTCCAGCAGGTCGTCAAGGGCTGGTCGCAGGGGCTGACGGGCAAGAAGGCCGGGAGCCGGGTGCTGATCGTCGTACCGCCGGACCTGGGCTACGGGAAGAAGGCCCAGAAGGGCATCCCCGCCAACTCCACCCTGGTCTTCACCGTCGACATCCTGGCCGTTCTGTAGCTCGGCCGTTCTGTAGGGTGTGCGGGTTGCCCACAACGTAACGAGGAGCAATTTCGTGAGCATCGACAAGCCCGAGGTCGACTTCCCGGGCGGCGAGCCGCCGGCGGACCTGGAGATCAAGGACATCTGGGAGGGCGACGGGCCCGCCGCCAAGGCCGGCGACAACATCGCCGTCCACTACGTCGGCGTGGCCTTCTCCACCGGCGAGGAGTTCGACGCGAGCTACAACCGCGGCACCCCGCTGCGCATCCAGCTCGGTGTCGGCCAGGTCATCTCCGGCTGGGACCAGGGCCTCCAGGGCATGAAGGTCGGCGGACGCCGCCAGCTGATCATCCCGCCGCACCTGGCCTACGGCGACCGTGGCGCCGGCGGCGGCCGGATCAAGCCGGGCGAGTCGCTGATCTTCGTGTGTGACCTGGTCTCCGTCTGAGACCTCCCGCGGAGCTGTGAAAGCCGGAGCCGAGGTCTTCCCGCCGGTGGGCGGGGGCCTCGGCTTTTGCGGTGCGTGCCCGGAGCGGTACGGTCACGGTCGTAAGGTCAAGAAGAAAGGGCGTCGATGGCGATTGCCAAGGCCGAGCGGCTGATGAATCTGGCGCTGTGCCTGCTGGGAACCCGGCGTCCGCTGACCAAACGGGAGTTGCGGGGCTCCATAGAGGCGTACCTGGAGGGGACGAGCGGGTCCACCACCGCGGGTGACGAGGCGTTCAACCGCATGTTCGAGCGCGACAAGGACGATCTGCGCGAACTCGGCCTGGTCATCGAGACGGTGGAGGGCCTCGACGGCGAAGTCGGCTACCTCGCCCGCCGGGACAGCAACCGCCTCCCCCCGATCACGCTGGACGCCGAGGAGGCCGCCGCCCTCGGCCTCGCCGCCAAGGTCTGGCAGCAGGCCCGGCTCGCGGGCGCTGCGAGCGGCGCGCTCCAGAAGCTGCGCGCCGCCGGGATGCCGGTCGCCGAGGACCCGTACGACACCCAGCCGCAGAGCGCTCTCCAGCCGCACATCCCGGTCCACGAGGCCGCGTTCGAGCCGCTGATGCTCGCCTGCCGCGACCGCCGCCCGGTCGTCTTCGACTACCGCAAGTCCAACGCCGCCCGCCCCGAGCAGCGCCAGGTCGAGCCCTGGACGCTGGAGTGCTGGCGCGGCCACTGGTACCTCGCCGGATGGGACCGCGGGCGGTCCGCCGAGCGCGTCTTCCGGCTCTCGCGGATCACCGGCCGGGTGCGGCTGCGCTCCGGCGCGTACACCGCCGAGGTGCCCGACCACTCGACCGTGCGGGAGACCGTGGAGTCCTGGGCGGGGGAGACCGCGACCGGCACCGCCCGGATCAGGGTGCGCGCCGGGCACGGCTATCCGCTGCGGGCGAGGGCGCTCACCACCCGCACCGGGGACGACGGCTGGGACGAGCTGGAGATCCCGTACGGGCACGGACTGGACGCCTGGCTCGTGGAATTCGGCCCGGAGGTGGTCGTGCTGGCGCCCGACGAGCTGCGGGCGGACGTCGTCGATCGGCTGCGCGCCGTGGCCAAGGGCTGAGGGGACGGAACGACTTCATCATGGCCGGAAATGCCATTGACCAGACCCGCCGGATGCTGTCCCTGGTGACGTATCTGCGGGAGCGCCCCGGTGCCCGCGTCGCCGAGGTCGCCCGCGCCTTCGGCATCAGCGAGGACGAGCTGATCGCCGACCTCGACGTGCTGCCGCTGTGCGGCACCAGCTTCCGCGGCGGCGACCTGCTGGACATCGACACCGACGGCGAGCGCATCTGGTGGCACAACCCCGACGATGTCGCCGAGCCGCTGCGGCTGGCCGCCGACGAGGCCACCGCGCTGCTGGTCGCCGCTCGCGCCGTCGCCACCCTGCCCGGGCTGCGCGAGAGCGACCGGGAGGCGCTGCTGCGGGCCACCGCCAAGCTGGAGGCCGCGGCGGGCGAGGTGGCGGGTGCCAGCTCCCGGCTCTCGGTCACCTTCGAGTCCGAGGGCGGCGTCTTCGCCGACGTCGACCGGGCCATCTCCGAGCGCCGCAGGCTGTGGCTGCGCTACTACTCGCCCGCGCGCGACGAGGTCACCGAGCGCGAGGTCGATCCGATCCGGCTGTTCGCCGTGGGCCATACCTATGTGGAGGCCTGGTGCCGGCTGTCGGAGGCGCGCCGCACCTTCCGGCTGGACCGGGTCGTGGAGATCAAGCTGCTGGACGAGGCGTCCGACCCGCCGCCCATCGAGCTGCGCGACCTCTCCGATCCGTCGACCGGGCTGGTGCAGACCGGCGCCGAGGACCCCGAGGTGGTCGTCGAGACCGGTCCGGGCGGGCGCTGGGTCGCCGAGTACTACCCGCACGACAGCGCGGAGGAGCTGCCCGACGGGGGCTTGCGGATCACCCTGCGCGCCCCCGACCCCGGATCGCTGCGGCGGCTGGCGCTGCGGCTCGGCAGGGACGGCCGGATCGTCGCGCCGCAGGGGCTCGCGGACAGCGCTCGGGACGCGGCGCGGCATGCGCTCGCGGCGTACGGTGAGTGACGGCTTGCGGTGAGTGAAGGGACGCACACAGTGACCGCTGGGGGGAATCCCACCTCGGTGATCTTCAAGGCAGCCTGTCCGGAGTGCCGGGGCCGGTTCGAGCTGGCCGCCGGTGCGCTGCGGCTGGCGATCGGGGCCAGTGACCGCACCACCTTCTACTCCTTCACCTGCCCCGACTGCGGCAGCGCGGTGCGCAAGCCCGCGGGTGAGCGGATCGTGGAACTGCTCACCGGCGGCGGGGTGCGCACCCTGCGGCTGCACTCGACGGTCTGACGGCCACTCCACGGTCCGACGGCCACTCCACGGTCCGACGGCCACTCGACGGTCCGACGGCCACTTCACGGTCTGACCGCCGCGGGGGCGCCGCGGCGGCCCCGATAGGCTCGCCCCATGCTCTGGCCGATGCTCGCCCTCACCCTCGCCTTCTGCGGAATCGCCGTCCTCGCCGTGCTCTCCGTACGGGTCTACACCCAGGTGCGCAGACTGGCCCGGCAGGTGTCGGACAGCTCCGCGCGGATCACCCGCGCCGCCGAGGACCTGGAGCGGGCCACCGGGCCGCTGAGTGCGCAGGTGGGGGCGGTGCGCCGGGACGAGGGCGCCGCCCAAGGCCACTGATCGGCGGCGCTCTGCTGCATCACAGGGAAGCGGGGTACGCTGGCTGGTCGTGGCCCTGGAAACGAGGCGGAGGGCCGCAACCAGGCGTCTGCATGGGGATTGCCCTGCATTTACCCCTGCGCGCTACGATCGCTGACAGCACGGCTGCCGGACTCCTGTCCGAACGGTCGGCAGCCCCACCCCCAGCCGCCCCGGTGAGAAGGTAGACGAATATGTTCGGAAAGCTCGGCGCTACCGAGATCATCCTCATCCTGATCGTCGTTCTGCTGCTGTTCGGTGCGAAGAAGCTCCCCGACATGGCGCGCTCGCTGGGTAAGTCGGCCCGCATCCTCAAGAGCGAGGCCAAGGCGATGAAGTCGGAGGGCAAGCAGGACGAGAACGCCCCGGCCGACCCGCCGAACCCCGGCCAGGACCAGGGCGCGCACCGCACCATCCAGGCCGCCCCGGGCGATGTCTCCAGCTCCCGTCCGGTGGCCGAACCGAGCGACACCACCAAGCGCTGACCCGGGGCCACTTGAAGGCGGCATCGATGGCCGCCGTCTGACGCACGAGATGAGGACGTGGGTTGCTCAAGTCTGCCCGCAAGAAGGAGAAGGACCCCGAGGGGCGGATGCCCCTCGCGGACCACCTGCGCGAGTTGCGCAACCGGCTGGTGAAATCGGTCCTGGCGATCTGTGTGATCACGATCGTCGCGATGTTCTTCTACAAGAACATCGTCGATTTCCTGATGAAGCCGGTCCTGGATTCAGTCGGCTGCCCCGGGGTCCGGCTGTCCCAGCTCAACGCCGACCACGCCAGCAAGAACAACTGCGCGTACTTCACCGTGAACGGTCTGCTGTCGCCGTTCACGATCATGCTGAAGGTCTCCTTCACCACCGGCGTGGTCCTCGCCACCCCGGTGTGGCTGTACCAGCTGTGGGCGTTCCTCGCGCCCGGTCTGCACCGCAACGAGAAGAAGTACTCGCTCTTCTTCGTCGGCCTCGGCGTGCCGCTGTTCGTCGGCGGCGCCTTCTTCGCGTACAAGATCCTGCCGACCAGCGCCAAGGTCCTCCTCGACTTCACGCCCGGCGGGGCCAGCAACCTCCTCCCGCTGGACGACTTCCTCGATCTGCTCACCCGCATGATCGTCGTCTTCGGGCTGGCGTTCGAGCTGCCGCTGCTGCTGATCCTGCTGAACTTCACCGGCATCCTCAGCGGGCGCCGGATGTTCGGCTGGTGGCGGGCCATGATCATGGGCATCACGGTCTTCGGCGCGGTGGCCACCCCCAGCACCGACCCGATCGGCATGTTCGCCCTGGCCGGGCCGGTCACCGTGCTCTACTTCGGCGCGGTCGCCGTCGCCATGGTCAACGACCGGCGCAGGGCGCGGCGCCGGGAGGCCGACCCCGACTTCGGCCTGAGCGACGACGAGGCGTCGAGCCTGGATCTGACGCCGGAGGCCATCGAGGAGACCGAGCGCGTCTCCGCGGGCGAGCTGCCCGCCGGTGACGATCCGGCCCGGCGCAACGGCTACGACGACGTCACGTAAGCGGCCCGCCGACGGATGACCGGGCCCGCCCAGGCGGGCCCCGATCCCCATCCCGCCGTAAAGATCGCGTGCGTTGTCGGAGGTGGCCGGTAGTCTCGTACATACGATGACCGACGAGCTATCTCCCGCCGAGCGCTATGCTGCGTCCCGCATCCGGGCCGCCGAGCAGGCCACCGCGCTGGCCCCCTTCCGCGAGATGTACGCCTTCGCGCTGGACCCGTTCCAGATCGAGGCGTGTCAGGCCCTCGAGGCCGGGAAGGGCGTGCTGGTCGCCGCCCCCACCGGCTCGGGCAAGACCATCGTGGGCGAGTTCGCCGTCCACCTGGCGCTCACCCAGGGCCGCAAGTGCTTCTACACCACGCCCATCAAGGCGCTGTCGAACCAGAAGTACGCCGACCTCGTCAAGCGCTACGGCGCCGACAAGGTCGGCCTGCTCACCGGGGACAACAGCGTCAATTCCGAGGCCCCGGTGGTCGTCATGACCACCGAGGTGCTGCGCAACATGCTGTATGCGGGTTCGCAGTCGCTGCTCGGCCTCGGCTATGTGGTGATGGACGAGGTGCACTACCTCTCCGACCGCTTCCGCGGCGCCGTCTGGGAAGAGGTCATCATCCACCTCCCCGAGTCGGTGACCCTCGTATCGCTGTCCGCGACGGTCTCCAACGCCGAGGAGTTCGGCGACTGGCTGGACACCGTGCGCGGTGACACCGAGGTGATCGTCTCCGAGCACCGCCCGGTGCCGCTGTGGCAGCACGTGCTGGCGGGGCGCCGGATGTACGACCTCTTCGAGGAGAAGAGCGGCCGGGACGGCGACCAGTCCGGCCGCCGCGAGGTCAATCCCGACCTCGTCCGGCTGGCCCGGATGGAGAACAGCCGCCCCGCCTTCGGCCGCGACAAGCGCCGGGGGCGGAACAACATGCGGGAGGCCGACCGGGAGCGCGAGCGGCGCCAGCGCAGCCGGATCTGGACCCCGGGCAGAGCGGAGGTCATCGATCGGCTCGACGCCGAGGGGCTGTTGCCCGCCATCACGTTCATCTTCAGCCGGGCCGGGTGCGAATCGGCCGTCCAGCAGTGCCTGTACGCGGGGCTGCGGCTCAACGACGACGCGGCGCGCGCCCAGGTGCGGGCGATAGTCGAGGAGCGCACCGCCGGCATCCCCGACGAAGACCTCCATGTGCTGGGGTATTTCGAGTGGCTGGAGGGCCTGGAGCGGGGCATCGCGGCCCACCACGCCGGGATGCTGCCCACCTTCAAGGAGGTCGTGGAGGAGCTGTTCGTCCGCGGCCTGGTCAAGGCGGTGTTCGCGACCGAGACCCTGGCGCTGGGCATCAACATGCCCGCCCGTTCGGTGGTGTTGGAGAAGCTCGTCAAGTGGAACGGGGAGCAGCACGCCGACATCACCCCCGGTGAGTACACCCAGTTGACCGGGCGGGCCGGGCGGCGCGGCATCGACGTCGAGGGCCATGCGGTGGTGCTGTGGCAGCGCGCCATGGACCCGGCCGCCCTCGCGGGCCTGGCCGGCACGCGCACGTATCCGCTGCGCTCGTCCTTCAAGCCCTCGTACAACATGGCGGTCAACCTGGTCTCCCAGTTCGGCCGGCACCGCTCGCGGGAGCTGCTGGAGACCTCGTTCGCCCAGTTCCAGGCGGACAAGGCGGTCGTCGGGATCTCCCGTCAGGTGCAGCGCAACGAGGAGGGGTTGGAGGGCTACCGCGCCTCCATGACCTGCCACCTCGGCGACTTCGACGAGTACGCGCGGCTGCGCCGCGAGCTGAAGGACCGCGAGACCGAGATCGCCCGGCAGGGCGCCGCACAGCGCCGGGCGGCCGCCGCTGTGGCGCTGGAGAAGCTCCGCCCGGGCGATGTCATCCATGTGCCCACCGGCAAGTTCGCCGGGCTCGCCCTGGTGCTGGACCCGGGACTGGCCGCCGGGCGGTCCAACGGCCACCGCGGCTTCGAGCACCACGACGGGCCGCGCCCGCTGGTGCTCACCGCCGAGCGCCAGGTCAAGCGGCTGGCGTCGATCGACTTCCCGGTGCCGGTGGAGCCGCTGGACCGGATGCGGATCCCGAAGTCGTTCAATCCGCGCAGTCCGCAGTCCCGCCGTGACCTGGCGTCCGCGCTGCGCACCAAGGCCGGTCACCACGATGTGCGGCGGCACCGCAAGGAGCGCTCCCGCGCGGCCGACGACACCGAGATCGCCCGGCTGCGCGCCGCCATCCGCGCCCACCCCTGCCACGGCTGCTCCGACCGCGAGGACCACGCCCGCTGGGGCGAGCGCTACCACCGCCTGCTGCGCGACACCCGCCAGCTGGAGCGGCGCATCGAGGGGCGGACGAACACGATCGCCCGCACCTTCGACCGGATCTGCGCGCTGCTGTCCGAGCTGGACTATCTGCGCGGTGACGAGGTCACGGACGTCGGCAAGCGGCTGGCCCGGCTCTACGGCGAGCTGGACCTGCTGGCCAGCGAATGCCTGCGGGACGGCGTGTGGGAGGGGCTGAAGCCCGCCGAGCTGGCGGCGTGCGCCTCGGCGCTGGTGTACGAGTCCCGGGCGGCGGACGACGCGCTGCCGCCCAAGCTCCCCACCGGCCCCGCCAAGGAGGCGCTGGGGGAGATGGTCCGTATCTGGGGCCGGCTGGACGCTCTGGAGGAGGAGCACAAGATCAACCAGGCCGAGGGGGTCGGCCAGCGCGAACCGGATCTGGGCTTCGCCTGGGCCGCCTACCGCTGGGCGTCCGGCCATGGGCTGGACGAGCTGCTGCGGGAAGTGGACATGCCCGCCGGTGACTTCGTGCGCTGGTGCAAGCAGCTGATCGACGTGCTGGGCCAGATCGCGGCGGCCGCCCCGGACGGCAGCGTGGCGCGCAACGCCCGCAAGGCGGTCGACGGGCTGCTGCGCGGGGTCGTGGCGTACTCCTCCGTCGGCTGACGACCTGAGGCCCTGAGGCCCTGGGGCCCTGGGGCCCTGGCACCGGCCCCGCGGGGCCGGGATCACGACGGGTCGTAGGTGAACGGCAGGGCGTTGCTGTTCCCGGCCGGGGTGTGGGCCACGACGCTCACCACCCCGGGCGGCCCGCCGGGGGTGGTGGCGACGACCTGGGTGTCCGAGATCGCGGCGAACGAGGCCGGGACGCCGCCGAAGGTCACCGCGTCGGTGTAGGTGAGGTTGCTGCCGACGAGCACGACCGACTCGCCCCCGGTGTCCAGGCCGTTCGGCGGGTTGAGGCTGGTGAGGAGCGGGGCGCCGAGATACGTGTAGTGCGGGTTCCCGCTCCCCGTCGAGCTGGTGCCGCCGGGCGTGGTGACGGTGACCTGGACGGTGCCGGACCCGGCCGGGGCGGTGACGGTCAGCTGGCTGTCGGAGATCACGTTGATGGCGGTGGCCGGGTTTCCGCCGAAGGCGACGGCGGTGGTGAGGGTCAGATTGCTGCCGAAGACGGTGACGGTGTTGCCTCCGGTGGCCGGGCCGAGGTGGGTGGAGAGATCGTTGACGATCGGCGCGGTGAGGTAGAAGTACGGCAGCGCATTACTGGTGCCGCCCGGCGTGGTGACGGTGACGTTGACCGCGGACGGCGGCCCTGCGGGCGCGGTGACGGTGATCTGGGTGGCGGTGTTGGTGAGGATGGCCGCCGCGTTGATCCCGAACATGACCGAGGTCGCCCCGGAGAGGTTGGTGCCGTTGAGGGTGACCATGTTGCCGCCCGAGGTCGGCCCCGAGGCCGGGCTGAGGCTGGTGAGGGACGGCGCGGGGGCGGCGGCGTACGTGTAGCCGAGCGCGTTGCTGGTGCCGCCGGGGGTGGTGACGACGACGGCCACGCTGCCGGTGCCCGCCGGGGCGGTGACGGTGATCTGGGTGGGGGTGTTGGTGAGGATGGTGGCGGGGTTGGGGCCGAAGAGCACCTGCGTGGCCCCGCTGAGGCTCGTGCCGTTGATCGTGACCGTGTTGCCGCCGGACGGGGGACCCGAGGCCGGGCTGAGCGAGGTGAGAACGGGGGCCGCGACGGTGGTGTAGGTGAAGAACACGTTCTGGGTGCTGGTCCCCGACGGCCCGGTGACCGTGACCTTGACCGTGCCGGTCCCCGCGGGCGTCCTGGCCGTGATCTGCGTACCGCTCACGACGGCCACGTTCGTGGCCAGGCTCGAGCCGAACCTGACCGCGGTGGCGCCGGTGAAGCCGGAGCCGGTGATGGTGACGGGGGTGCCTCCCGCCGGGGTGCCCTGGGCGGGGCTGACGCTGGTCACGATGGGGGCCATGACGCGGTTCTCCTTCTCGTACCTCGAACGGCGGCGCCCTGGCCGGCGGCTGTCGGCCAGGGCGGGCGACGTGCGGTGACGCTGTCGGCGCTCGGTCGTCCCCGGCCGTCAGGTGATGGTGAAGGCCACGGCGTTGGAGGTCCCGCCGCAGGTGTGGACCGTGATGGTCCCGGCGCCGGTGGCGAGCCCGCCGGGCACGGTGGCGACGACCTGGGTGCCGCTGATGGGTGTGAAGACCGCGGTGGCGGTGGCGGCGGCGCTGTCGGTGAAGGTGACGGTGTCGACGCCGACGAAGGAGGTTCCGGTGATGGTGACGTCGTCTCCGGCCGTGCCCGTCGCGGGAGCCACCGTGGTGATGGCGGGCGTGAGGTAGTAGTCGACCAGGGTGGTGCCCGACGCGCTGGTGCCGCCCGCCGTGGTGATGGTCACGGCCTGGGTGGACACGTCGGCGACCTGACCCGGGTTGGCCGGGGCGGTGAAGGTGACCTGGTTGGTCTGCGTCGGGTTGACCGCGACGTTGCCGACGGTGCCCACCCCGACCTGTGTGCCGGTCAGGAAGTTGGTGCCGAACAGGGTCGCCGCGCCACCGGTGGCGGCCGGTAGGCAGCTGACGCTCAGGGCCGTGGTCGTCGGCGCGGCGATGACGAAGAACGGCAGCGCGTTGCTGGTGGCGCCGGTGTTGCTGGACACGCTGACGGCGACCTGGCCGGAGCACGGCGCCGTGCTGGGCACGACGAAGGTGACCTGGGTGGCGGTGACGCCCGTCGGGGTGACCGTTGCCGCACCGAAGTTCACCCTGGTGGTGGTGCCCATCGCGGTGCCGTTGATCTGGACGGTGTCCCCGGGTTTGCCTTGGTTGGTGTTGGTCGTGGTGTCCACCAACGAGGTGATGGTTGCCATGATCCTTCTCCTTCGATGGAGCCGCTGCGCCGGGAAGCGCGGAGAGCAGGCCGATGGTTGACGCGCTACGCGACCGCGGATGACGTCCCGGTGCGCGGGAAGGGCGGGTGAAAGACCCGTGGCCTCGGGGCCGGTGCCTGGGGGCGGGTCTTCGGAATGAAGCGACTCGGCGCCGAGTGCGAGGGGCGCCGTCCATCTCGCTGCTTCCGATTTAAGCCATCGGGTGAAGGGGGCGGAAGGTGGAACTGGAGCAACCGGGAATTCATGTGTAAGTAGGGTTAAAACCTGTTAACGGATTTTCTCCGCCGTCGTACGCCCCCACCGAAGAGAAGGCGGGCGGGCGGACGGTCACATGCCGTCCGCCCG